>NZ_RZRQ01000339.1:0-6093 GCF_003997785.1 Mesorhizobium sp. M7D.F.Ca.US.004.01.2.1
CGTGACTTGCTTGATCGCGTCGGCTTACCGCGGGGCAGCGGCATGAAGTATCCGCATGAACTTAGCGGCGGTCAGCGACAGCGCGTCGGTATCGCGCGCGCGCTCGCACCGAACCCGGCTATCATCCTGGCTGATGAGCCGGTCAGCTCACTCGACGTCTCTGTCCAGGCACAGGTCCTTAAATTGTTCACCGACCTGCAGCGCGAGCTCGGCCTTGCCTACCTCTTCATCACCCACGACCTCGGTGTGGTCCGATATGTCAGCGACGAAACCATCGTCCTGTTCAATGGGCGCATTGTTGAGAGCGGACCTGTCGACGCGGTTCTCGACCGGCCGGCGCATCCCTATACCAGGACGCTGACCGCCTCGGCCACTGGCAAACTCATGAACGCGGCTCCGGCGCCTGGGGGTCCCGCTGTGGCAACCGGGTGTGCGTTCGCTCCGCGTTGCGACCTGCGCCTTGCGCTTGGCTCACCGTCTCGTTGTCTGGCGCAACGGCCAGAATTGCATCGGGTGGGTGACACATTCGCTGCCTGCCATTTCGCGGTGCCCGAAACAGGGTCGTCGCCAAACGGATCAAAGACGGTCGTGGCAGCGTGAGCGGCGCGGCTGCGGAATGGGACGTCGCGGTTGTCGGTGGCGGCATGGCTGGCCTTGCTGCTGCTTTGCGTCTGGTCGGGCTGCGGGTCGTGCTGATCGAGGCCGAGCCGCGCTTCGGAGGTCGGGTCGAGACCTTGGACGTGGGTGGCTTTACCTGGAATCGCGGTGCCCAGGTTGTGATTGACCGCAGCGGACCGACTGCACGGCTCGCTGATGACCTTGGCGTCTCACTACGCAAAATCAACAAATGTGGCATTCCCCTATGGATGTCGGGGAAACTCATTCAGGCGCGCAGCGATTTCAGCCTCTTTGCTGCATTGCCACTCTCGCTGACCGACAAGGTGGCGTTGGCGATGCTGATGGTCAAGGTCCGCATGCGCTACGGAGCCGCTCTTGCCAAGGCGCCCGATCCCACTGATCCGACACAACGCTTTCTCGACAGCGAGCAGCTCGATCGCTTCGTCCGCGCGTCCTCGATGCCGAGCCGGGAACTGTGGGATTCGCTTGCACGCAACAGCACCAGCCTGGCTGCAGCACAGGTCGCGGCATTCCAGCCGCTTTCCAACCTGCTGCACCTCACCAGCGTCGAATATGTCGTGGAGGGTGGTACCGGCAATCTCGTGAAGGCGATTGTCGACGCACTGCTGGTCCAGCATGGCACGCGTTTGATCAGGGGCCGGCCGGTGAAATCCGTCACTGACACCGACGGCGTGGCAAGGATCAACCTCGAAGACGGTGAAACGCTGCTCGCAAGGCACGCCGTGCTTGCCGTGCCAGCGGACATAGCCGCTCGGATAGTCGATGACCTTCCCAGCTGGAAGCGCACAGCCCTTCAGGCTATAGACTATGCCGAAGATGCCTCAGTGGCGTTTTCTCTGTCACGCCCGGCGACCGACTTCCTCCCGCACGGCATCTGGCGCCTTCCCGTCGTCGGCCGGGGCATGATTGGGCTCTGCAACGCGGAGCACGCGTCGCCCCCCGACCAGCCTCGTCGGATTGCCGGCATGATCCGGGGCTATACAGGCCATGATACGGCTCATTTGCTGCGCAACATGGCGGGCGAAGACCGCCACGCGTTTCTGCTTGCCGATCTCGACGCCATTCTCCCTGGCGCGGCAGCCGCTTGCACAGACGTCCAGGTCGCGCTCTGGCAGCGCGCCGATAGCCCATGGCGTGTTGGGCGCCTCAAGCATATCGAGGCTCTTGCGCGCCCGACCGGCCGCATCTTCTTTTGTGGTGACTATGTCGATCCGTCAGGAATGAACGGCGCGGTCCTGACTGGCCAACGGGCTGCGGCACAGCTTTGCGCAGCTCGATTGGGGGAGGGTGCTCGATGAGTGGCGACCTTGTCATTCGCGCTGGCCGGTTGCTTGCCTACGCCGATGCCGACATCGCGCGCGACCAGGCCGTCGTCGTCGCCGACGGACGCATCATTTCGGTCGGGGCCATGGCGGACGTGCGTGTTCCTGGCAACGCCAAGGTGATTGACGCCGGCGATTGCCTTGTGATGCCGGGCCTGATCAACGCGCATCACCATGTCGGCCTTACGCCGACCCAGCTAGGAGCCGACGACGGTCCGCTCGAGTTCTGGATCGCGCGTCGCTTCGGTGCGCCAACGGTCGATCCCTATCTCGACACACTGTGCGCGGCCACAGACATGCTGGCTCGCGGCATCACTTGCGTGCAGCACCTTCAAGGCAGGCTGTTCGGCGATCCGGACACCTTCGAGGCCGAAGACGATCGCATTCTGGAAGCCTATCGGGACGCCGGCATGCGGGTCTCGTATTCGCGCGGTCTGACCGACCAGTGCCGCTTTGTCTACGATGCTGATGACACGTTCCTGGCGACATTGACGCCATCTGAGCGCGAGGCAGTCGACCATCTTGTCGCCCAACCTGTCGAGCCTGCAGGCGAGCAGCTCACATCGAGCTACCACGCGTTGCGCGGGCGTTGGCAAGGCAAGGCAGATGGACGGATTGCCGTCCAGTTGGCCCCGGTCAATCTGCACTGGTGCAGTGACGAACTGCTACTGCGCGCGGAGGATGTCTCTCGGGCCGACAACGTGCCCATGCATATGCATGTCGTGGAGACACCATATCAGGCCGTTTATGCACAGTTGCGCAGTGGCGGGAAAAGTGCCGTCGGTCATCTGGACGCGCTCGGCCTGCTTTCGCCGCGTCTTACCATGGGCCATTCGGTATGGCTCACCAGTGACGACATCCGCCGTGTCAGGCGCAGCGGCGCCTGCATCTGTCACAATCCCGGTAGCAATTTCCGCCTGATGAGCGGGTTGGCGCCGGTCTCCCGTTTCCGCGCCGAGGGCATACCCGTTGCAATCGGCATAGACGAGGCAGGGCTTTCGGACCGGCGTGACATGATGGATGAAATGCGACTGGCCTGGGCACTGCTTCAGTCCCCCGGCCACGGTGAAACGCCGGTCGATGGTCGCGAAGTGTTGCGCATGGCGTTGGACGACGCAGCTGCCACCACACCGTTTGGAGGAACCATCGGACGCATCGAACCTGGCTATTCGGCAGACCTGATCCTGCTGTCCTGGGACAGAATCGCCGGTGCGTATTTCGACGTCGCTGACGGCAATGTGTCGGCGCTGCTGCGCCGCATGGTCTCATCCAGCGTGCGCACCGTGCTGGTTGCGGGCCGTATCGTCCATGACGAGGGGCAATCCACGATGGTCGACATCGCGACAGCGATGGATGAACTGGGGCAGCGAACCAAGGCCGCGGCGGCGCTCGACCCCGTTGGCCGTGTGGCGACCGCTGCAGCATTGGAGAGCGGCATGCGCCGTTTCTATAACCGTATGCCTTGGATTGACTGGCGATCAATCACTGGGGAGAGCGCTCTATGGAAAAGATGATCTTCGGGGTTGCGTTGTCAAAAAAACGCGTCGCGCCGATCTGCCGCCCTGTAAAGGGTTTGCCATCGGGGTGGGTGCGGCTAGATTTGAGACGTGCCGCATTCTGTGGCTGCGGCCGCGAGACGGTTGTCTATAAGGGTTTTCGTCAGCCTGCGCGCGCAGGTGTGATCGCTGGCCATCAAATGATGGGGACTGTAAGGGAAAGTACAGTTGCTTGCCTGGCCGCCGGTCAGCGCGTAGCGGTCTATCCTTATGTCGGCTGCGGCCACTGCGAGGTCTGTATCGCACGCAATGCCAGTCTGTGCGAGGTTTCACTCACAAAGCTTGGTACGGATGTGGACGGGGGCTGGGCGACTGGCATCGTGGTGCCAGGCAATGTCTGTGTGCCGCTCTCGGACAACACACCTGACGATCTCGCGGCGCTGGCCGGCTGCAGCCTTTCGACGGCCTATTCCGGCCTTCGCCGGGTCGGGCTGAAGCGCGGCGACCATCTCCTCGCCTACAACGCCGGCAGCCTCGGCTTGAGTGCCATCGCAATCGCAGCGGAACTGGGTGCCCGCGTCACCGTCGTCGAGCCGAATTTTGTCAGGCAGCGCGTTGCCAAAGAACTCGGTGCGCAAGACATTCTAGACGAACATGACCCGGACCTGGAGGCGAAAATCGCCGCCGTTGGAACGACGCAGGCGTTCGATGTAGCCTTTGACCCCACCAACGACGAGGCCTCACGCCGGCGTTGCCTTAATGCGCTTCGGCACGGAGGCCGCCTGGTGATGGCTGGCGAATGGAATGGGCCGACGATAACCGATACCCATACGATCATCGCCAAGCAGCTGACCTTAATCGGATCATGGGCGTTCTCGCAGGACGAGCAGCTTGCCGTGCTGCGCATGCTGGAGGGGCCGTTTCGCGACCGGGCGGCCCGTCTGATCACCCACACCTTCCCGTTACCCCAGGCCGAGGACGGCTTTACGCTTTACGACAGTCTGACCACGGGCATCATTGCCATCGACTGTACCCAAGCGGACGGGTTGCGCTAGGTCGTCAGGCCGGGTTTCCAAAAGTGCCGACGCGTTCGCAGCCGGAACGTCGTCATATCGTGCTTTCGAACTCGGACCAGCGGTCGTGGCTTATGGCTTGGTTGCCACGCCACCCAACAGGTCGATCATCCACAGGCGATCGGGTGAAACCCGCAACGGCTGACTGGCCCTTGGCCTGATAGAGGCAAAAGCCGCCGCAAGATCTTGCGCTTCCTTGAGTGCGCTCTGTTCGGCCGTCTCAGCGTCTACCGCTTCAAAGCGCAGCGCCTCTCCGGGGCGTGTTTGCGCTATCTTGCGAAGGTCCGCGCTGATCACCGTTGCGATCTTGGCATAACCGCCCGTCGTTTGGCGATCTGCGAGCAGGATGATGGGCAAGCCATTACCGGGTACCTGGATGCTGCCGTTGACGATTCCGTCAGAGACAATGTTGAAGTCGCCGCGGTGTTCGATGCGTGGCCCTTCCAACTGACAGCCCATGCGATCGACCTTGGCCGACAAGTGGTATTCGCACTTCAGCAAAGTCTCGATCCCGGCGGCTGTAAACATATCGTCCTGCGGACCCAAAAGCACCCGTACGGGACCGACCAGCGGCGGGATCAGCTCGAGATCGATTTCCCAGCAAGACTCCGCATTGCCGCGCGGCGCGACGGGAAGCTCTTGGCCGACCTTCAACTGGGCACCGTCAAGCCCGCCTATGCCTGAGCGGGTATGCGTGGCACGGCTTTTCAGAACAGGATCACACAGGATGCCTCCGGCCACAGCAAGGTAGCCGCGAAGCCCGCTGCGCATAGCGCCAACGGCAATGGTTGCTCCGCGTTCGACCATGAAGCTTGCGTTGGCTGGAACCGGGTTGCCGTCGATCGCGATTGGGGCTGGGGCGCCGGCATAAGCCATATGACAGCGATCCGCGCAGACTTTCAGCGTCGCGCCTGCCAAGGTCATCTCGATGGCTGCGGCAGTCTCATCATTGCCGACCAATGTATTGGCCAGTCGGAAGGCGACCATGTCCATAGGGCCGGATGCCGAGATGCCAAAGCGTTGGTAGCCGAAACGGCCGCGATCCTGAATGGTTGACAGGGGGCCGGCTTCGATGACCTCAAGTACGCTAGCCATGGAAGTCCTCGCGTTCGGCGACAAGCGCACCGCTCTCGACGGCTTGAAGCTGCCGATCATATTCCTGCTCGTCGATGGGGTGAAAGCGCAGGTAATCGCCCGGTCCAAACAGGAACGGTTGCGCCTTGCGCAGTGGATTATAAGTACGCACTGCCGTTTGACCCAACATGTGCCAACCGCTGGGGATCTCGATCGGCGGCGAGACGGCCGTCTGCATACCGCCGATGGACACACTGCGCGGTGGTGTTTTCAAGCGTGGCTGGGGGCGGCGGCTGGTATGAAGGCAACGGTCAAGGCCGCCTAGATAGGCAAACCCCGGCGCGAAACCAATCATGTAGATGCGGTAAGTTGCGCCGGCGTGGCGCGCAACAACCTCGGCTTCATCGAGCTTGTGGGCTTGCGCAACAGCTCCAAGATCGGCGCCGTGCTGTCCCCCGTAGCATACCGGGATGTGCCACAGGCTGGCAT
>NZ_RZRQ01000033.1:0-24967 GCF_003997785.1 Mesorhizobium sp. M7D.F.Ca.US.004.01.2.1
GATCTTGGGCGGGGGCGTGGTCGGGATCACCACGGCCTATCAGCTGCAAAAGGATGGCCATCAGGTCACCGTTCTCGAGCAGGCACCGCAGGTGGCCGAGGGCGCAAGCTGGGCAAATGCCGGCATGATCGCGCCCGGTCACTCTTTCGTCTGGTCATCGCCAGCCGCCCCAAAAATCCTGCTGAAGTCGCTGTTCCAGAAAGACCAGGCGCTTCGTTTCAAACTCTCCGCCGACCCGCATCTCTACTCGTGGTCGCTGCGCTTCCTGAGGGAGTGCACGGCCGCAAGGGCGCGTCGCAACACGCTGCTCAAACATCGGCTTGCAGTCCATTCCCAATCGGTCCTGCAGGCGGTCGTCAGGGAGGAAGCGATCCAATACGACAGGACCTCGGCCGGCATTCTTTACTTCCACCGCAGCCGTCAGGCGCTCGACAAGGGCGTTGCCAACATGCGCCTGCTGGAGGCCGACGGCCAGGAGATCCGCATTGTCGACGCGCAGGAAATCGTTGACCGCGAGCCGGCGCTGACTTCGTCGCGCGGCGGCATTGCTGGCGGCATATTGTGTCCGACCGACGAAACCGGCGACGCCGCCAAGTTCACGCGCGCACTGGCGGCCATCGTCGAAACGAGGGGCGGCAAGATCCTGACAGACACCAGGATCGTCGGGATCGAACGCAGGAACGACGCGATCACCCGGGTCGTCACCGACAAGGGAGAGGTGTTGGCCGACACCTACGTTCTGTGCCTGGGCGCGGAAAGCCCGATCCTCGCCCGTAAGATCGGCCTTGGCCTGCCGATCTACCCGATCAAGGGATATTCCCTGACCATTCCCATCGTCGACCAGGCCCTGGCGCCAAAACTTCCCGTGATCGATGAGCATAACCTCGTTGCCATCACGCCGATGGGCGATCGCATCCGCGTCACCGCCACCGCGGAGTTTGCAGGCTATGATCGCAGCCACAAACCCTCCGATTTCGTGTTCATGAAGCGTGTCACGCAGGATCTTTTTCCACGCGGTATCGCCTATGATCGCGCCGAGATGCGGGCCTGTCTGAGACCAATGACGCCCGACAATCTGCCGATCCTCGGCCTGCGCAACATCAAAAACCTCTGGCTGAACACCGGCCACGGCCATATCGGCTGGACCATGGCGCATGGATCGGCCCGCATCGTCGCCGATCTGATCGCCGGCCGGGCTGCACCAATCGCCCTCGATGGTATCCTTCCCACACAGGCGCGGTTCGCCGAACCAAGCGCCGCAAAGGCTTGACCGACGCCATGCTCCGACCCACCAGGCAAAGCAACCAGGACAACAATGCGGCGTCGGCATCCAAGCCAATCAAGACCGGCCCGCGTGTCTATGAAGAGATCCGTCGGATGGCGATGGACTATCGCTTCAAGCCGAACGAACGCATCAACGAAGTGGCGCTTGCCGCGAGGCTGAACGTCAGCCGCAGCCCGATCCGGGAGGCCCTCCAGCGGCTGGTCACGGAGGAACTCATCACCTTCCAGACCAATCGCGGCTTCTTCTGCCGCGGCTTCGATGTCGACGAAATCGTCAATCTTTCCGATGTGCGGGCCGTGCTCGAGGACCGCTCCCTCAGGCTGGCAATCCAGCGCGCGACCAATGAGGAACTCGCCGCGCTCGTCGACTGGTGGACGCTGACCATGGCGCGAGCCGACTCATTTTCCAGCGCCGAACTGACCGCCAGGGACGAGGAATTTCACATCCGCATCGCCAGGCTGTCAGGCAATCCCGAACTGGCGCGCATGCTCGAAGGCATCAACACGCGCATCCATTTCGTTCGCAAGATCGAAGTGGAGAAGCACCGGCGACTGTCGACGACTTACACCGAACACAGCGAGATCGCCCGGGCCATGGTCGCCCGCGATGCCGACAGCGCCGCCAGGCTCATGCATGACCACATCGCCATCAGTGTCGCCGATGCCATGTCGACCGTTCGGGAAGGCCTCGCCCGGATATACATCGATGTAGGCCAGATCTGATCAGGCAACCTTTGCCGGTCAGGCGACCTTGTCGAGCAGCGGCCTCAGCGCCGGGTGGATTTCCGGCGAGGCGTGCTTGATCAGCGTCAGCAGCGCGCGTTCGTTCTCGTACAGAGGCCGGTCCGCGCCGATATGCTCGATCAGCCAGCCGGCTTCGCCGGCATCGATCGTCTCGGCGCGGCGGGCCAGGGCCTCGGCCGCCCTGTTCTTGGCTTCCCACTCGGCCTCGATGTCGCCTGGAGACCGATAGGCTTCCATGATGCCGGCAAGACCGCCGGAGATCATGCGGCTGAAGAAACCGCCGATTTCCGGATCGGCGTGTTCGAGGAAGACATCACGGCGCAGCGCCACATCGCGCGTCGGCGCTTCATAGCCGGCCGAGCACATGACGAAATTGGCGATCGCCTTGACGAACAGGTCGTTCCAGGACGGATCGTTGTGTCCTTGAGCGGTCCGCTCATTGATCCTGAACAGCACTTCGGCCTCGGCGCGGGTGATGGCGATGTTGCCGTCGCCGCCATGGGCATGGAGGATCCGGCGCAGCAGCTCGACCTCGGCCTTGGCGATCAAACCGGGAACCAGTGCGCCGCCGAGCATCAGCGGCCCCTTGCCGTCGATAACGGCATGCGCCACCTGCTCCAGCGCATAGACGCAAAGCTGACCCGGCGACGATCTCGCCTCTTCCAGCACATGGACCAGCAATTCGAGTTCGGTCCGGCTGTCGACCATGCCGTCACGCGAGATCGTACGGATCAGCCAGTCGGCATTGTCCTGCGAGATATAGCCCGACGGCTTTTCCTGGTGGACGATGTAGTCGGTGACCGCCTCGATGAAGAAGGGCGGCCATTCCTGGCATTTGTCCTTGGCCGTGGCGTCGAGCGCGAACAGCGCCTCGGCCTCGCCGCGCGTCACCACGCCATCGCCGAACACCTCATGGCGCAGCATCGCCACATCCTCCGCGGCGATGCTGCTTTTCGAGGTCAGCCCGGCCACCGGCGCACTCATGATCAATTCGCCCATTTGTCGTCCCCGTCCGCCGCCGGCAATACCAGCCCCAAAGCGTCATGCCTGCCACCATATCAGCAGTGTCTTGAAAAACCGGCAAACGGCGTGGTTAGCGAAGACTTGTGGGCCAATGCATGTCGCCCAAAAGTGTGCCGCGGGTTTGGGCGAACGACATGCATCAAAACAGAGAGCTAAAGTGCGTCGCCTGACTCCGTTTCAGCGCGACGCGCTTTAGATGTCGCTGACAGGTGACAAGCCGTCGCGCACAAGCTATGGATGGCGCGTCGAGGACTCAGGGTCTGAGTCCTACCTGTTTGCGGGAGAGAGCAGCGAAAGCTGCCGCCGAAGGGGAAATCGCCCGAAATCTCTCAGGCAAAAGAACCGTAGACGGGAAAGACACTCTGGAAAGTCGGGGCTTGCCCCCGCGCCGAAGGTGTAAGCGCCGCTGACAGAGTTCCGGCAGCGCGAGTCTCTCAGGCTTCAGACAGAGGGGCACGGACTGGTCGCCATTCGCGACCGATTGCGTGCGACTCTGGAGACGACATGACGGGCGACACAAAACACCTCCCCCTAGAAGATATCCACATGGCCGCCGGTGCGCGCTTTGGCGCCTTTGCCGGCTGGTCGATGCCGCTGACCTATCCGGCCGGCGTCATGAAGGAACATCTTCACACCCGCGAACGGGCAGGCCTGTTCGACATCTCGCATATGAAACTGTTCGAGGTCAGCGGACCGGAGGCGGTTGCGCTGCTCAACCGTGCTTGCCCGCTGGACGTCGGCGCGCTCGAGATTTCGCAGTCCAAATTGTCCTTCTTCCTGAATGAGGCAGGCGGCATTCTGGACGATCTGATCGTCACCAGGCTTGGCGATATCAGATTCATGGTGGTCGCCAATGCCGGCAACGCCGTGGCCGACGAAAAGCATTTGCGTGCGCTTGCCGCGGATTTCGACGCCAAGGTCGAGCCGCTCGACCGCGTCTTTCTCGCGATCCAGGGTCCGGAGGCCTGGGCTGCTCTTTCCCGCGCCGGCATCGAGACCGGCTCGCTGCTGTTCATGCACGGTGTGGAACCGCGGAAGAACTGGTTCATGAGCCGCTCGGGCTATACCGGCGAGGACGGTTTCGAGATCGGGCTGCCGGAGGCCGATGCGCGCGATCTCGTTGCGAAATTGCTCGACGATGAACGCGTGCTGTGGATCGGGCTGGCTGCCCGCGACAGCCTGCGGCTGGAGGCAGGGCTCTGCCTGCATGGCCAGGACATCACGCCGGAGACCGACCCGGCCAGCGCCGCCTTGATGTGGGCCATCCCGAAGGACATCCGCGCTTCCGGCGCTTTCATCGGCGCCGATGCGCTCCGCGCCGCCGTGGAACGAGGACCCGCGCAAAAGCGAGTTGGGCTTAAACCGGAAGGCCGCCAGCCGGTGCGCGGCGGTGCCGCGCTCTTTGATGCCGACGGCAAGCCCGCTGGCCATGTCACATCGGGCGGCTTCGGCCCCTCGGCCGGCCATCCGGTCGCCATGGGCTATGTCGCGGCACCGCTGGCCAAGCCCGGAACGCGGGTCTTTGCCGATGTTCGCGGCACGAAAATCCCAGTCGACATCAGCTCCCTGCCCTTCACTCCGCATCGCTACCGCAAAGGATGATTTCCATGGCAACGACCTATTTCACATCAGATCACGAATGGCTCCGCGTCGAGGGCGGCATCGCCACTGTCGGCATCACCGACTATGCGCAGGAACAGCTCGGCGATCTCGTCTTCGTCGAATTGCCGGAGACCGGAAAGAAATTGACCAAGGGCGATACCGCCGTCGTGGTCGAATCCGTCAAGGCGGCTTCCGACGTCTACGCGCCGGTCGATGGTGAGATCACCGAAGCCAACGGCACGCTGTCGTCGGACCCGTCACTGGTCAATTCGGCGGCAACCGGCGCCGGCTGGCTGTGGAAGATGAAGCTTGCCGACGAAAGCCAACTCGCGGGCCTCATGGATGAGGCCGCCTACAAAGCCCATATCGGCTGATATCAGGACGTATTGACATGACCGCAGCACTCACTCCCTTCTCGGCCCGCCATATCGGTCCGAGCGTCAACGATGTCAGAGCCATGCTTGCCGTGATCGGCGTTCCGTCCGTCGAGACGCTGATCAGCCAGGCCGTGCCGCAGTCGATTCGCCTCGACGTGCCGCTGGCCCTGCCCGCGCCGGCCAGCGAAGCAGAAGCGCTGGCCGAATTGTCGGCGACCATGGCGAAAAATACGGTGCTGAAAAGCTTCATCGGCGCCGGCTATCACGGCGTCCACGTGCCGCCGGTCATCCAGCGCAATTTGTTCGGGAACCCGGCCTGGTACACCGCCTACACGCCCTATCAGGCCGAGATCAGCCAGGGCCGGCTCGAAATGCTGTTCAACTTCCAGACGCTGGTCACTGAACTGACCGGCCTGCCGGTGGCATCGGCCTCCTTGCTCGATGAAGCGACCGCCGTCGCCGAAGCCGTCGGCATTGCGCTGCGCCACCACCGCGACAAGCGCACCAAGGTGGCGCTGGCCGGCACGCCGCACCCGCAGACGCTCGATGTCGTGCGCACCCGCGCCGAGCCGCTCGGCATCGAGATCGACGGCGAGACGATCGACGACAACACCGCCGCTTTGCTCGTCTCCTGGCCGGATACGTTTGGCGTCTATGGCGACCACAAGGCGGCGATCGACAAGGCTCGGGCGGCCGGCGCCATCGTCGTCTTCATCGCCGACCCGCTCGGCCTGGCGCTGACCGATGCGCCGGCCAAACTTGGCGCCGACATTGCCGTCGGCCCGATGCAGCGTTTTGGCGTGCCGATGGGCTTTGGCGGGCCGCACGCCGCCTATTGCGCCGTCTCCGACAAATTGACGCGACTGATGCCCGGCCGCCTCGTCGGCCAGTCGACCGACAGCAAGGGACGTCACGGCTACCGGCTTGCCTTGCAGACACGCGAACAGCATATCCGCCGCGACAAGGCGACCTCCAACATCTGTACCGCGCAGGCGCTGCTCGCCAACATGGCGACCGCCTATGCGATCTGGCATGGCCCCGCCGGGCTGCAGGCGATTGCCGGGCGCATCCACACGCTGGCCAATCGTCTGGCAAGCGGCCTCGAAGCGGCAGGCGTGTCGGTGATCGGTGCCAGCCGTTTCGACACGGTGACGGTGGAGACCAAGGGCAAGGCGGCGCGGATCGCCACTGCGGCTGAAAAGACCGGCCGGCTGCTGCGCATCATCGATGCCGACCATGTCGGCATCAGCTTCGACGAGACCTCGACCGATGCCGATCTCGATGCGATCGCGGCCCTGTTCGACGCCAAGGCCGCTTCGTCGACCGACAGCACGGTGCCCGGCAAGCCGCGCGGCAAGGAGTTCATGACCCAGCCTGTTTTCCGCGAAAACAAGTCGGAAACCGAGATGATGCGCTTGCTGCGCCGGCTGGCCGACAAGGACCTGGCGCTCGACCGCACCATGATCCCGCTGGGATCCTGCACCATGAAGCTCAACGCGGCGGCGGAAATGATGCCGGTAAGCTGGCCTGAAATCGCCAATTTGCATCCTTTCGCGCCGGCAAGCCATTCGGCCGGCTATCGCGCCATGATCGGCGAACTGGAAGGATGGCTGTCGGAGATCACCGGTTTCGACGCCGTCAGCCTGCAGCCCAATGCCGGCAGCCAGGGCGAGTATGCCGGCCTGCTTGCAATCCGCGCCTATCATCGCGCGCGCGGCGAAGGCCATCGCACCGTCTGCCTGATCCCTTCCTCCGCGCATGGCACCAATCCGGCGAGTGCGGCGATGGCCGGCATGAGCGTTGTCGTCGTGCGCTGCCTGGAGGACGGCAATATCGACATGGACGATATGAGGGCCAAGGCCAACGAGCATTCCAAGAATCTCGCGGCGCTGATGTTCACCTACCCCTCGACACATGGCGTCTACGAGGAAGGTGCGCGCCACCTCTGCGCCCTCATCCACGAGCATGGCGGCCAGGTCTATTTCGATGGCGCCAACCTCAACGCCCTGGTCGCCTTGGCGCGGCCCGCCGATATCGGCGCCGATGTCTGTCATATGAACCTGCACAAGACCTTCTGCATCCCGCATGGCGGCGGTGGCCCGGGCATCGGCCCGATCGGCGTCAAGGCGCATCTGCAGCCCTATCTGCCGGGACATGTCACCGAAGGTTCGGCGCACGCCGTGTCGGCCGCACCATTCGGCAGCGCCTCGATCCTGCCGATCACCTGGATGTATATCCGCATGATGGGCGCCGCCGGACTGAAGCAGGCGACGGAGACCGCCATCATCTCGGCCAACTACGTGGCGACACGGCTCGCGCCGCACTTCCCGCTTCTTTACAAGGGCAGGCACGATCGCATCGCGCATGAATGCATCCTCGACACCCGCGTGCTGAAGGACAGCGCCGGCATCAGTGTCGACGACGTCGCCAAACGGCTGATCGACTACGGCTTCCACGCGCCGACCATGTCCTTCCCGGTTGCCGGCACGCTGATGGTGGAGCCGACCGAATCCGAGCCCAAGCGGGAACTCGACCGCTTCTGCGAGGCGATGATCGCCATCGCAGGCGAGGCAGCGAAAGTCGCCAAGGGCGAATGGCCTTTGGCCGACAATCCGCTGGTCAACGCGCCGCACACCGCCGCCGAGGTGCTGGCCGGCCAGTGGACCCATCCCTACTCGCGCCTGGAGGCGGCCTATCCCGCCGGCGACGCCGACACGGCAGCCAAATACTGGCCGCCGGTGTCACGCATCGACAATGTCGCCGGCGACCGCAACTTGGTCTGCTCGTGCCCGCCCCTGTCGGACTATCTGGGAGCAGCGGAATAAATTCTCAGACTACGCTGAGCGCAAGGCCGGCTCGACCGGGTCGGCCTTGCTCATTCTTTTGCGGCTGATGACGCAATTTCGTCCGGCGCGTTTGGCGGCATAGAGCGCCGCGTCCGCCTCGGCGAGCACATTATCCAGGCTGCTGCCGCTTGCCTCGCCAAAGCCGATGCCGCCGCTGACCGTGCTGCGCAGCTTGCCGAGTTGGGTGGCAACGATTTCGGTGCCGAAGGCAACGCCGATCTTGCTGGCGAGATCGTAGGCCTTTTCGTCCGTCATCCGCGACATGACGATTGCGAACTCCTCGCCGCCCAGGCGAAAGGCGTCGACGCCGGTCCTGGCGTATCTCTTGATGACAGCAGCAAAACGGCACAAGACCTGATCCCCGACCGGGTGACCATAGACATCGTTCGTCCGCTTGAAGTGGTCGAGGTCGAACATCACGATAGACATGAACGGGCCGAAACTCCGCTCGCCGTAGAGCGACATCAGCCCTCGCCGGTTCATCAACCCCGTGAGTGGGTCGGTCATGGTCTCCGCCTTCAGCTCGATCTGCGCCTGCAGATGGTGGAGGGAGAGCGTCAATGCACCGAGCCCGGTCATGCAGGCCACCGCCACGACGGAATTCAGCCGTTCGGCCCAGTTATCGGGCGCGACGGCGAGCGTCCATTGCCCCTTGGTCAGCAGAACCACGCCGCAGAGCGCAAACGACACCGCGCAGGTGCCGCTCAGAAACGAAACCACCAGCAGGATGCGGCGATCGTGGCTGCCGTTGATCCAGAACATGGCGCCGATCGCCGACAGCAGCGCCGTCACCGTGGTGTAGGTGATGATGAAGCCGACACCGTCAAGACCCAGGAACGTCACGGCGGCACAGATAGCCATGGCGGCAAGCGCCGGTGCAATGGCGCGTCTGTAGCCGTGCACGCCCAGATATTGCATGGCCGACACGCAGAGGATCAGGAACCCTAGCGTGAGCAGCGCAAGCACGATCTGACAGAGCAGCAGATCGGGATCCTTGGTGTATCGCCAGAACAGGATCACATGCGCGACCAGCACCAGAATGCCGCACGCCACCGTCAGCACGAAGCCTGCCTTGGGCGCGGTGAACCAGATCGCAAACATGGTGACGCTGAGGCAGATGCCCGACAGCGCGGCTGCGAGCAGGAGCGAACTGAAGTCCAGCATATCGGGCAAGGGCCTCTCGAGCGTCGGCGGTTACGCCGTATTCTAGGTCAGCGGCAGTCCTCAGACATGGTTTTCAGCCGATCTTTCGACGCAACCTGCCGATAGGGTTTACAAAGCGTCGATGCCTTATGTCCCGAAACCGGACCTGGGACGCAACGACCGGATCAACCCTTGTTCAAGAGAGCGAGGTTGGCGTTGACGACGGTGGGATCGACCATGCCGGCCTTCGCTTCGAGCAGCAGCGCCCTGGCCTTTTTGCGATTGCCGCGCAGCAGTTGCGAATAGCCCATGTTGTTGACGATCTGCGGCTTGCGGCCGGCGACTTTCAAAAGCTGGCCGTAGGCACGGTCGGCGAAGTCGAAGCGGCCGAGTTCGTCATAGGAAGCAGCGAGCCCCATCCAGGCCTCCGCATTGTCGGCCTTCAACTCGACGGCCTTGCGAAAGTGCTTTTCGGCGAGGCCGTAATTGGCGTCGCGAAACTGCGCCTTGCCTTGCGCCAGATCGGAGGTGTCGATGTCTTTTGCCGCCGGTTGGATAGCGGTGGTCTTGGTCGTGTCGACGCCACTCGACGTACAGCCAGACATCATCAAGACGGCCGCCAGCGCGGCCATTGCCGTGAACTTACTGTGACGCATGCCCCTGCCTCATCGCCCGATTTGCCGGGTCGTTCTTCAGGAGACACATTATATCAGCGACGCTTAAACTTTGGTGCCGAAACGTCACCAAAATTTGGTTTCGGGCACACCAGCCATTAACCACCAGGCACAAGACGAAGAGTTATTTCGAAGAGAATCCCTGCAGCAAGGTCGTTAGCGGCCTTTCACGGCCCCATGACCTTGAGCGCCTCCGGAACCGGGTAGCGGCTGCCGTCATAGCGCAGCCGGTAGGTCCGGTTCACCGACTGGCCGGGATGGGACTGGCACTCGCCATCCTTGTCGGGAGATGGGTTGTCGGTATCCGTCCGCTCGGCCACCGAAATGTCGTGATAGCCGTGATGGCTCGTCGGGCTCATTGCCAGGCTGACTTCGGTCGAATGAAAGGATCCCGCGCAACTGGCATCGCCTTCGCCGCCATTGCCGGCCACGACGAGGCCGTCGAGCACCGACCGTAAGGCATCGCCGGCGACAGCATAGAGCCGCAGGTCGGTTTCACTGAAGGGGTTGGCCTGCGAATGGTTCGCGATTTCGATGCGCAGGCCGAAGGCACTGACCTCGGGCGCCAGCCTATAGCGGCCGGTATCGAGTTCGATCTTGCGGATGGCGATGGCATCGTCGGTGATCAGCCTGGGCTGGAGCAGGCGCTGGCGCACCTGGAGGCTGTTCCTGTCGACGACCAGAAGCTCGATATCGCCGACATGCCCATCGTCGCTGGATTGGGTGCTGTCGATCAGCGGCACCGCGACCAACAGCAGATCGTCATGGGCGGGCCATATCTTGCAGACTAGGACAAATGGCGAATCGGCATCCGCCAGGGCGATGCTGATATGGGGTTCAAGCGTGAACGAGGCGCCGTCGGCGCTCTTTCGAGCCTTGGGATAGGCCTGCTGCATCAAGGCGGCAGCATCGCTGCAATCGCCCGCCACTGCCCAGGCGGGCGACAGACCGGCGGCGGCGAGGCCGAGGAACAGAATACGCAACAGCATTCGCATGGGCTTCTCACGTCGCAGGGGCAGAATGCGGGCAGAATAATGGGCTGTCAGCCCTGCTGGGGCTTTCGTGGGGCGCTCGCTAGTGCCCCGTCATTTTGACGATGACTGGAATCGCCGCAATCATCAACACCACCGGCAGGATGCACACCACTACTGGCACCGACATCTTGGCCGGCAGGGCGTGCGCCTTTTCCTCGGCGAGCGACATGCGCTTGTGGCGCATATCGTCGGAAAAGACGCGCAGCGCTCCTGACAGGCTGGTGCCGAGTTCCTTGGACTGTTGCAGCAGCGTGGCGAAGGAGCGCACCTCGTCCAGGCTGAGGCGGTCGGCGAGCGCCTTCAGCGCATCGTCAAGGCTGCGCCCGGCCCTCAGCTCCAGCGACACCAGCTGCAGGTTCTGGCTCAGCGCCGGATAGGTCTTGGCGAGTTCCTTCGAGACGCGCTCGATGCCGGCCTCCATGCTCATGCCGGCGTCCGAGCAGACGATCATCAGGTCCATGAAATCGGGAAAGCCGTTGCGGTACTCACGCCTGCGTTCCCGCACCTTCTGGCTCAGCACCAGGCCAGGCAGGAAATAGCCGGCCGCTCCCGACAGGATGACGAATGTCCAGCGGCTGGCCATTGTCGCGTCCGGGCTGGCCATCCACCGGTTGAGCACAAACACGCCGATTGCCGTGCCGATCATCGCGGTGAACCGGATCAGGAAGAACATGCCGACAGCGCGCGGCTCCATATATCCCGCCTGGATGAGCTTCATGCGCAGCCGGGCGACATTTTCCGGATCGCTCTTGGCGTAGAATTCCTGCGCCCGCTTCACCGCCTTCTCGCGCACGACGCCGGTATTCTTCTTCTGCACCGGCTCGGGCTTTGCGGCCAGGGGACCGTTGTCGACCCTGAGCCGGCGCATGACCTCATTGCGATCGCCCTTCGCCGCCATCATAGGCCATGCAACAGCGGCAGCGCCCGCGGCCAGCAGCAGGATGGCCACCGGCATCAACGAGGTCGGGGCGAGCGAGGCGAGGAATTCGATGAAGCCCTGCATGTCAGAACTTGAAATTCGACATCTTGAACATCATAAAATTGCCCAGCATCAGCCAGGTGATCGACCCACCAAGCAGGTACCAGGTCTTCGGCTCACCCCAGACGTCGCGGTAAAAGCTCGGCATCAGCGCCATGATGGCGGCAAACAGCAAGGCCGGCACCGCCGTCAGGATGTAGGCCGACATTCGGCCTTCTGTCGCAATGGCGCGCACCTTGCGGCGCAGCTTGCCACGCTCGCGGATTGTCGTCGCCAGGCCGTCGAGGATCTCGCGCAGATTGCCGCCCGAACTGGTCTGGATCGAGACGGCGGTGACGAACAGCGGCAGATCCTCCTGTCCGACCCGGTCGAACAGCGAGTTCAGCGCCGAAACCAGATCGGAGCCATAGGTCACTTCGTCGGCGATGACGCCGAACTCGGTGCCGATCGGGTCCGGCATCTCGCGCGCGACCATGGCGATCGCCACCGGCACTGGGTGGCCGGCCTTCAGGCCACGCGTGATCAGTTCCAGTGCCTCCGGCAGCTGCATGCCGAACCGCTTCAGCCGGCGCTTGCGCTTGAAACGCAACGTCAGCACCGGCAGCACCGGCACAAGCACCACAAACAGGACAAGTCCCATCAGCGGTGGCAAGCCGTACCAGATGGCGACCAGACCAGCGGCGAATGCGACACCGCAGGTGATCATCAGGAATTTCGACAGCGGCATGATCATGCCCGACTGGGTTCGCAGAGCGCGGAACCGGTCCGGCGAAAACAGCGGCGTGCCAGCGTCAAGGCCCCGCTCCTTGCGCAATTGGACGAGCACCTGCTCCTGGCTGATCTTGTGTTCCTGCAGCTTCATGCGCCGGTTGATGGCGGTGCGCTTGTCGCTGCGGCCGGCATAAAGCAGGTAGCAGGCCTCGGCGATCAGGATGCCGGTAAGGGCAGCCGCGGCATAGACGACGTAGATCGCGCTGAGCCCGTCGAACACTTGGCTACTCCTGCGGCCGGCCGGGTTCGAAATATCGCCCGGGGAATTCGATGCCCATGGCGCGCAGATCCTCGAGGAATCGCGGCCGGATGCCGGTCGCCTCGTAGTAGCCGAGGATCTTGCCGTCGGCCTCCATGCCGGTACGCACGAAGCGGAAGATCTCCTGCATCTGGATGACATCGCCTTCCATGCCGGTCACCTCGGCGACGCTGGTCACCTTGCGCTTGCCGTCGGACAGGCGCGTCAGCTGGACGATCAGGTCGAGCGCGCTGGCGATCTGGCTGCGGATCGACTGCACCGTCATCGGCATGCCGGTCATGCCAAGCATCTGCTCAAGCCGCGAGATGGCGTCGCGCGGCGTGTTGGCATGGATGGTCGCCATCGACCCTTCGTGACCGGTATTCATCGCCTGCAGCATGTCGAATGCTTCCTCACCGCGGCACTCGCCGAGGATGACGCGGTCGGGGCGCATACGCAGCGCGTTCTTGACCAGGTCGCGCTGCTTCAGCTCGCCATGGCCTTCGATGTTGGCCGGACGTGTTTCCATGCGCGCAACATGCGGCTGCTGCAATTGCAGCTCGGCCGCGTCCTCGATGGTGATCAGCCGCTCATCTTCCGGAATGAAGGCCGACAGCGCATTGAGCATGGTCGTCTTGCCGGTACCGGTGCCGCCCGAAATGATCGTCGTCTTGCGGGCATGCACCGCCGCCGCCAGCACTTCGGCCATGTTCTGGGTGATGGCACCGAATTCAACCAGTTTGTGCAGGCCGAGCTTGTTCTTGGAGAACTTGCGGATCGACACCAGTGGTCCATCGACCGCAACCGGACGGATGGCCGCGTTGAAACGCGAGCCGTCCAGCATGCGAGCATCGACCATCGGCTGCGATTCGTCGACGCGACGGCCGACCGCGGCAACGATCTTGTTGACGATGCGCAAGAGATGCGCCTCGTCCTTGAACGGAATATGGACCGGCTGCAGCTTGCCCTTCTTTTCGACAAAGCAGTTCAGGTGGCCGTTGATCAGGATGTCGTTGATGTCGGGGTCCTTGAGCAGCGGCTCGAGCGGGCCGAGGCCGACCATCTCGTCGACGATGTCGTCGACCAGCGCATCAAGTTCGACGGTGTTGATCGCCATCCGCTCCTGCTTGGTCTTTTCCGACACGAAATCATGCACTTGCCGGCGCATCTCATCCTTGGGCAAACGCTCCAGCGCGACGAGATTGATCTCCTCGAGCAGCAGCCGGTGGATGCGCACGCGCGCATCGAGCACCTTGTTGGCATTCTTTGCCGGCGCTGCGTCAGGCTTTGCCGGCAAAGCCTTTCGGTTCGTCGGAATGACGACGGCATGATGGGCGACTGGCATGGGCTCGGCAGAGCGTTGCGGACGCGCATCGCGGTTCTGCAAAGTGGAGAAGCGGCTGGTCATCCGGCTTTCCTCTTCAGCAATCCACGGCCCATGCCAAACAGCGAGCGTGATTTCGCTCGGGTTGGGACCGCTTCCTCCGGCAGGATGATCTTCTTCAGATCATTAATGACATTGGCGTTCGGATCGATCTCGTGCAGCGGCACACCGCGATCGACCGCCTCACGCACCAGCCGGTAGTTGTTGGCGATGCCGCCGACGAAATGCTCGCCGAGAATTTCCTGGACGTCCGCCTGCTTGATGCCGTTGTCGAACATCTTCTGTTCGAAGCGGTTGACGATGACGTTCGGCTTCACCTCCTTGCCGGCGGTCTCGTAGACCGCCTGGATCAGCCGCTGCGTATGGCGCAGGCACGGCACCGTCATCTCCGCGACGATGTAGAGCTTGTTGGAACCGAGCAGCACCGTCTCCGTCCATGGAAACCAGGTGCGCGGCATGTCGATGACGACATTGTCGAAATAGGCCGAAACGAGATCCAGCATGCGCACCACGACATCGGTCTTGAACGAGCGCATTTCCGACGGATGCGTCGGTGCCGCCAGCACGCAAAGTCCGCTGGCGTGCTTGGACAGCATCACATCGAGCAGTTGGCGATCGAGGCGCTCGGGCTGGTTCTCGATCTCGGTGATGTCGAAGCGCGGTTCGAGGTCGAGATATTCGGCACAGGCGCCCTGCTGGAAATTAAGGTCGACGACGCAGGTCGAGGCGCCGCGCGTCACCGAATGATGCAGCTGGAAAGCGGTTTGCAGTGCCAGCGTCGTGGTGCCGACGCCGCCCGCGGCCGGCATGAAGGTGTAGATCTGCGACTCGGTGTTTTCCTCGCGCCCGGGTCCTTGCAGCGCTCGCACCACGGAGCGTACGAGATCGGCGGTGGTGATCGGCTTGACCAGGAAATCCGCGACCTTGAGCTGCACGAGAATGCGCACCGCGGCCGCGTTGAACTCCTGCGTGACGACGACAACCGGCACCTTGTCCTCGAGCCGGCGCATGACGCGCTGCAGCGACTCGACCTCCTCCAGTCTTGCCGCATCCATGTCGACGATGATGGCGCCGAAGTCGGCTTCCTGGATCTCGCCGCGCAGCTCCGTAACACTCTTCTCCACTGTCGAGAGCTGGATGATCTCGGAGGCGGCGAATGCGGTCCGCATGTCCTGCACAAAGGTCCTATCGGTCGATACGAGCAGGATCTTCCTGGTCTTGATGCCGTTTGCCATTCTGTCAGCCTGTCAGGTCGCCATTGGACCAGTTGCCCGTTGGATCAATTAGTCGTGCTGGACTGCGACGCCTTCGTTTCGGCCGCCTGATCGGGGGTGACGGCCGCAGCGGCGCCTCGCTGGGCCGGCACCAGAAGTCTGGTGTTCTGGACTCCGTACTTCCAGGGATCGACCATCTGCATGACGGTGTTGGCAGCCTGCGCTTCGCCGGCGCCGATCGTCGGCCCTTCGCTGCGCACATAGTCGTCGCTGGTGCAGCCGGCGGCAAAACCTGCCAGCAGCAAGGCGATGCTCGATCTCAAGACCAGGCGCATGACTTCAGTCCTTCGGCAGGTCGAGGAAATGCCCGACCGTGGTGACGGCAGCCGGCTGCGCGACGCTGCCGTCGGCCATTGCCAGCGCGCGGTTGGCGTCGGACGTCTTCACTTCCTCGGTGTTGTTGAGAAAATAGTCGGCGTTGCTGGCCGGCTGCGTGCCGTCGGTCGGCTCGACGAGCTTCTTCGACGGATCGACCGGCTTGACCAGATAGGGGGTGACGATGATGACTAGGTCGGTCTCACGCCGCTGATAGGATTTCGAGGAGAACAGCGCTCCAAGCACCGGCATCTTGCCGAGACCGGGAATGCGCGACGTGGTGATGTCGTTTTGCGACTGCAGCAATCCGGCGATCATGAAGCTCTGGCCGTTCTTCAGGTCGACCGACGTCCTGGCACGGCGCACGATGAAGCCGGGAACCGAGATGGTGCCGATATTGTAGGAGGCCGAAGCGTCGATCGAGGAGACTTCCGGCGCGATGTCCAGGCTGACCAGCCCGTCCTTCAGGACGGTAGGCGTGAAATCCAGGCTGACGCCGTATTTCTTGTAACTGACCGAGATCTTGCCGTTGTCCTCGGAGACCGGGATCGGGAACTCGCCGCCGGCGAGGAAGCTCGCCGTCTGGCCGGACCGGGCGATCAGGTTCGGCTCGGCCAGCCGCCGCGCCAAGCCGCGCTCTTCCAGCGCCTTGATGGCGATATCGATCGACACACCGCTCGACAAAAGCCGGCCGATGATCTCGCCGGTGCCGGCGGTCGGTACTGAACCCGGATCGATCGTCACGTCGCGTCCGCCGATGCCGTAGGCGAAATTGGCGGCGTACTTGGCACCCAGCTCCTGGCCAGCCTGGCGGTTGATTTCGACGAAGCGGACGTTGAGCTGGACCTGCTGCGACGACGAGATGTTGACCGAGTTGATCACCTCTTCGGTGCCGGAAAAGCGCGTCGCGATCTTGTTTGCCTTTTCGGCGGCGACGGCGTCATCGGCCTCGCCCGACAGCACGACACGGCCATTGGCCGAGCCGACCTTGATCCTGGCATCCGGCACGCTGGCGCGAATGGTGCTGGCCAGTTGGTCGGTGTCGAGCGTCACCTCAATGTCGATGGTGCCGACAAGCTGCTTCTTCTCGTCGAACAGCGCGATGCCGGTGGTGCCGAGATTGTTGCCGAGCACATAGAAGGACTTGTCGGTCAGCGGATTGACGTTGGCGATCTCCGGATCGCCGATGACGATCTGGTAGAAGGCGGCACTTGTCATGATCGTCTTTGGCTTGCCCTTGGCAACCTTGATCGACGCATTCTTGGTCGACGACACATAGACGATGTCGTTGTCGGCCTTGGCGCAGGTGCCGAAGGCCAGCATCGTGGCGGCAGCCAGCGAAGCCGCGACAGCCACGGTGCGCAAAACGCGCAACCGTCCCATGACCCTATATGTGATCAGCCCGAACATTGTCCCGTCCCTCACCCAGTCCCCACTGGCTTCTATTTCTGGTCCGGCGAAGGAACCTGGTATTCCTCGGCCTTTGTGCCGCGCGTTACGATGACCGTCTTGAACTTCGGCTTCTCCGGCTCCTTGGTGACGGCATCGAACAATGAGCCGGCCGCGGCCTGCACATTCGAGGCGACCGATCCACCGAAGGAAGAGATGGTGGTGACGCCGTTCTTGTCGTCTCCGCCTTCGCTGGAGGACCGAAGCGACAAGGACAAGGTGCCGACGGTGCGGGCCAGTGCCACTTTCTGCGCGCCGTCGGTCGTCACCTCGATGGTCACGGAATTGGAAATCTGCGGCGTCGTCTGGCGCTCGTCGGCGCCCTGCCCGACGCTCAGCACCTTGGCATCGGCAACGACGATCTCGGAAGTGATGGTGGAACCGGCAGCGCCCTGAGCGTTCTTGGCCACTTCCTGGATTTCGCCGGCATCGCGTGTCAGCACGACATCGACCCGGTCGCCCGGCGTGACGAAACCGCCAACCCCCGCGATCTCGTCGGTACGGATGGTTACCGCCCGCATTCCGGGCGTCATCATGTTGGAGAGCGTCGCGCGGCCATTTGGCCCGGACAACTTGGTCAGCAGCACCGGTTCGTTGACTTCGATCGGCGACAGCACCACGCGGCTGCCGTCGGCGAGCAACGCATTGATAGTGGTGAAGGCGCCCTGCGGCACGGACTCTTCCGACCACGGAATTTCGCTAAGCTGCGCCCGGTCGAGTTCCATGCCGTAGCGCAGCGGCGCATTCGCCACCACGATGGTCTTGAACTCTACCCTGGGCACGACAGGTGCCGGGATCGACGCCGTCTTCTCTTCGGAATCGGCCTTGGCCTGGCTCTTGACCCAGAAATCCGCGGCAAAGATCGAGATCGCGCCAAAAACGGCGGCGATGCCGATCATCGATATGGCCTTGCCCCTCACGCCGAAACCCCTGATGCCCGCAGTTTCTTGTTTTGTTGGGCTTAACCCTAGGCGGCATTGTTAAAGAATCAGGAATTTCGCACGGTGGTATCCGACCTATTTCCGCCGACTTGGTTATCGAATGGTTTTGGGTTAAGAAGGATCATATCCCCGAACGGAACAGGAACCTCGGTCGCTTGGCGCTGAAAAGCGTGGCAGTATCGCGAGGTGATTCGCAGCATCGGACCCTATGGCAGGCATGGACGACAACAACGATCTCTTCGGCAATATGGACAAGCAGCCGCAGCCGGTTCGCACGCCGGCGCGGCCGGCGGATCCGCTGGTTCAGGCCACCAAGCGTCCTGCCGCGACCAAGGATGGCAGCGAAGGCTATAGCGCCGCCGACATCGAGGTGCTGGAAGGGCTGGAGCCGGTGCGCCGCCGGCCAGGCATGTATATCGGCGGCACCGACGACAAGGCGATGCACCATCTGTTCGCCGAGGTCATCGACAATTCGATGGACGAAGCGGTGGCTGGCCATGCCACCTTCATCGATGTCGAACTCTCGGCCGACGGCTATCTCGCCGTCACCGACAATGGCCGCGGTATCCCGGTCGATCCGCATCCGAAGTTCAAGAAGCCAGCGCTCGAAGTGATCATGACGACGCTGCATTCGGGCGGCAAGTTCGACTCCAAGGTTTACGAGACATCGGGCGGCCTGCATGGCGTCGGTGTGTCCGTGGTCAACGCGCTGTCGGACCATCTCGAGGTCGAGGTCGCACGTGGCCGCCAGCTCTATCGCCAGCGCTTTTCACGCGGCGTTCCCGTGACCGGCCTGGAACAATTGGGCGAGGTCCACAATCGGCGCGGAACAAAAATCCGCTTCCACCCCGACGAGCAGATTTTCGGCAAGGGCGCGGCATTCGAACCGGCGCGGCTCTACCGCATGACGCGTTCGAAAGCCTATCTGTTCGGCGGCGTCGAAATCCGCTGGACCTGCGATCCGTCACTGATCAAGGAAAAGGATCCGACACCGGCCAAGGCTGCATTCCATTTTCCCGGCGGCCTGAAGGATTATCTCAAGGCATCGCTCGGCGACGACTTCCAGGTGACGCGCGAGATTTTCGCCGGCAAGAGCGAGAAACAAGGCGGCCATGGCTCGCTCGAATGGGCGGTGACCTGGTTCGGCGGCGACGGCTTCATCAATTCCTACTGCAACACCATCCCGACCGGCGAAGGCGGCACACACGAGGCCGGCTTCCGCAACGTACTGACGCGGGGCCTGCGCGCCTATGCCGATCTCGTCGGCAACAAACGCGCCTCGATCGTCACCTCGGAAGACGTCATGATCTCGGCGGCGGGCATGCTGTCAGTGTTCATCCGCGAGCCGGAATTCGTCGGCCAGACCAAGGACAGGCTGGCGACGATCGAGGCAATTCGAATTGTCGAGACCGCGATCCGTGATCCGTTCGACCATTGGCTGGCCGACAATCCGCAGGAAGCCTCGAAGCTGCTCGAATGGGTGATCGCACGTGCCGACGAGCGGGTGCGCCGGCGGCAGGAAAAAGAGGTGTCGCGCAAGAGTGCTGTGCGCAAATTGCGCCTTCCGGGCAAGCTCGCCGACTGCACGCAAAATGCCGCGGCCGGCGCCGAACTGTTCATCGTCGAAGGTGACTCGGCCGGCGGATCGGCCAAGCAGGCACGCGACCGCGCCAGCCAGGCCGTCCTGCCGCTGCGTGGAAAAATCCTCAACGTCGCCAGTGCCGGCAACGACAAGCTCGCCGGCAACCAGCAGATATCCGACCTGATCCAAGCGCTCGGCTGCGGCACGCGCTCGAAATACCGCGACGAGGATCTGCGCTACGACCGTGTGATCATCATGACCGACGCCGATGTCGACGGCGCTCATATCGCCTCGCTGCTGATCACCTTCTTCTACCAGGAGATGCCGGCGCTGGTGCGCGGCGGCCATCTCTATCTTGCGGTGCCGCCGCTTTACTCGATCAGGCAAGGCGGTAAGGTCGCCTATGCCCGCGACGACGCGCACAAGGACGAACTCCTGCGCACCGAGTTCACCGGGCGCGGCAAGGTCGAACTCGGCCGCTTCAAAGGTCTGGGCGAGATGATGGCCGTGCAGCTCAAGGAAACCACCATGGATCCGAGGAAGCGCACGCTGCTTCGGATCGATGTGATCGATGCCGAGGCGGCGACCAAGGACGCCGTCGACGCACTGATGGGCACCAAGCCGGAGGCCCGCTTCCGCTTCATCCAGGAACGCGCCGAATTCGCCGAGACGGAAGTGCTGGATATCTAGCCGCCAGCCGGTCCATAACACGGGCTCCAGTTGCGGAGACGAGCATGTGACCTGGGTGCGGCTGAAAGGCTATTTCGAAACCAGTTTAGCCGGGTTGACCCAACCGACGCGCTCGGACTGGATTTTTGCCCTGCGCACCGTTTCGGCCGGCCTGATCGCGCTGCTGGCCGCCTACGCGCTGAAACTCGACCACCCGCAATGGGCCATGATGACGGTGTTCATCGTCGCTCAGCCGGTTGCCGGCATGGTGCTGGCGAAGGGCTTCTACCGGCTGCTCGGCACGCTTGCCGGCGGCGTTGCGGCGATCGGCATCACCACGGTTTTCGGCACCAACCCCTGGGTGCTGGTGACGGTGCTTGCCGTCTGGATCGGCATTTGCACCTTCGTCTCGTCGCTGCTGCGCAATCCCGAAGCCTATGGCGCCTCCCTTGCCGGCTACACCGCGATGATCATCGGCCTGCCCGGCTTCGGACAACCGCACCTCGTCGTCGACCTCGCCGTCGCACGCTGTGCCGAGATCGTGCTCGGCATTGTCTGCGCCGGCCTGACCAGCCGGCTGATCCTGCCGAAATTGGCGAGCGACGCCATCATCTCGCGCCTGAAACGCTGCATTCTCGATCTCGCGACCTATGCCGGCGGTGCGTTCTCCGGCGGCGATCCCGCAACGCTCTCCGGCCTGCACCGAAAGCTGGTCACTGACACCCAGACGCTTGGCGAGATGCGCGCCTATGCCAGGCTGGAAGCCCCGAGTTTTGCGCCACGCGCCCATCCGGTCCGGCGCACCATCGGACAGCTGCTCTCGGCGCTGTCGGCGGCACGCGCGCTGCATTCGCACGCTGCCCCGAAGAACGCCGCACTTATCCCGGTGCGCTCAGAGTTGCAGACCCTTGTCAGCGAACTGGCGGCCAAGTCAGGCGCGCTGGATGACACCGCACCCTGGGTGGCGCGGCTCGACACCATTTCGGCCAAGGCCCGGCAAATGCCCGATGCCTCGGCCGACCAGGGCGACGACAGGGTCGGCACCATCACCCGCCTCACCATCGCCGCCGATTTCGCCGAGGCGCTCAAGCAGGTGCTGCGCGGCCTCGACGCCTTGCGCGCGCCTGCCACGCGCCCGGTCCGGGGCAGCAGGCAGCCTGCGCTGGTGGTGCATCGCGATTACCCCGGCGCGTCGCGCAATGCCGTGCGCGCTGCCCTTGCCACGCTGCTGGTCGCGGCCTTCTGGCTGACGACGAAATGGTCGGAAGCGGCGGGCACGGTCATTCTCGTTGCCGTCGTATCGAGCCTGTTTGCCGCTCGCCCCGACCCGGTACAGGTGGCCTGGGGCTTCTTCAAGGGAACGCTGCTGGCGCTCCCCTTTGCCTTTCTGGTCGGCCAGATCGCGATGCCTGCCCTGCCCGGCTTCGGCTGGTTCGTCCTGTTTGTCGTGCCCATCCTGGTGCCGACGGCGCTGGGCATGGCCAATCCGCGCTATGTCGGCGTGGCCACGGCCTTCGCCATCAACTTCCTCGCTTTCCTCAGCCCGCATCAGGCGATGACCTACGATCCTGGCCCGTTCTTCGCCGGCTCGGCATCGGTGCTGGTTGGTATCCTGCTGGCGATCGGCGTTTTCATCTTGGTGCTGCCCGCCGATCCGTGGCTGGCGGCCAATCGCATCGTCCGCGCCATGCGCGAGGATCTGGCGCGGCTTTGCCTGCATGAGCGGGTGCCGAGGCGTTCGGCCTTCGAGAGCCTCGCCTATGACCGCATCAACCAGCTGATGCCGCTGGTGCAGAACGCCGGTCAGAAAGGCGATGCGGTTCTGGGCGGCGGCGTCGCCGCCGTCACCGTCGGCCTGGAGGTCCTTCGGCTGCGCGACGCAAGCCAGGGCCATGCCATCCCATCCGAGACCGCGCTTTCGATTGCCAACTTCCTGAGGGGGCTGGCGCGCGAACTGCTCTTCCGCGCCCCCAGCGATCCACAGACCTCGACGGTCACCGTCGCCCGCCAATATGCGGCTGGCATCGCCCAACGAAACGGCACCGGCGAGATGCTGCAGATCGCGGCATCGCTGCGTATCATCGCCGCGGCGATGGAGGATTTTCCGGATTTCTTCGCGAGGGATAAAGGTTAAGCGGCTGCGATCGCCAGCGCGTGGCCGCGCGCGTTTTCGCGCAGCGCATCGAGATGGATCGACTTGACCAGCGCGGCGAGATCGCCTTCGGCGGATTGCCCGCCCACTTCCTTGAGCATCAGCCAGCTGACCTCCTGCACTCCGGCGACGCGCTTGCCGTTGGCGACCTCGCGCCAGATCTTCAGCGCGCGCAGGATGATGGCATGCGTGGCAGCGGCGAGGCCGGCGCTGCGGAACAACGCCTGCAAGGCAACGTCGTGCCCGCCGGCCAGAAGCGCCCTCACCCTTTGTTCGGACTGCTGGCTGAGCGCGACCAGCGCCGAGCCGAAGAAGTCGACCTTGCCATGCGCGATGGTGCGGATGAGGAAGCTCGCGGTCAGATCGCCGCGCAGCCTGAGATGCTCGATCAGTGCGGCATGCTCTTCCTGGCGCGTGCCCTCGATCAGCGTCACCGAAGCCTTGACGCAGGCGTCGCGCATGACGCGGTCGGCGCGCGCCGCGCCCATCAATGCCATCACCAGCGGCGACGTTTTCAGCATCTCTCCGAGCTTGACGAGCAGCATATGCCGGCAGTCGGCAGGCAGGCGGGCGTCCGATATCAGCGCCTCGCGCACCAAAGGCAGATGCCCGTGCCGTTCGGCCATGCGGCGGAAACTGAGCGAAGCGATGTCGGCGCCGCTGTTGGCGAGCAGCACGGCGCAGGCTTCCGCCTCGCCGATCTCGGCGATGGCCGCCGACAGCGCCATCGAGACGAGCGGCCGGTCGGCGATCAATTTTTGCGTCGCCCTCGGACTTGAGGCCACGCGGTTGATGAGATCGGCGTCGGTGAGCAGCGGCGAGCGCGCCAGCACCACGCCGGCGACTTCCGGCTGGTCGGAGGCAAGCACGCTGATGATCTGCAATGGCGCGTGGTGGCTCATGGACAGCGCCTCGGCCATCGCCAGACGCACCTTCGACGAGGCATCGTCGAGCAACAGCGTCAGCGCTGCCTCGGCGGCGCAACGGTCCTCGAATGGCAGGTCGGAATTTACATAGGCCCGGGCCAGCGCGCTGGCCGCGGCGGCGCGCTCCGACACCCTGGCGGTGTAGATCCATTTCAGGAAATGCGAAACAACAACCATGCCCGCCTGCTTACGCCCCTTGCCAGAAGGTTTCTGGCCCCAGTCAGGACCGTAGGCAGAAATGGTTTACGAACGGTTCACCATGTTCATTAACTGGCTTGCGAGCCCTGAATGCAGCGCCTATCAACCGTCAAACAGTGGAGGAGAGAGAAAATGGCCGGGCTTTATCTCGAAGAGTTCGTCGTCGGCCATGTCTTCCAGCACACGCTGCGTAAGACCGTAACCGAAAGCGACAACATGCTGTTTTCGGTGATGACGCTGAACCCGCAGCCGCTGCATATCGATTTCGATTTTGCCGCCAAGAGCGAATGGGGCAAGCCGCTGGTCAACTCGCTGTTCACGCTCGGGCTGATGATCGGCATTTCGGTCAATGACATCACCGTCGGCACCACGGTGGCCAATCTCGGCATGAAGGAAACCGTGTTTCCGCATCCGGTCTTCCATGGCGACACCATCCGGGTCGAGACGACAGTCATCTCGGTGCGGGAGTCGAAATCGAAACCCGATCGCGGCATCGTCGAATTCGAGCATCGCGCCTACAACCAGCATGGCGATCTCGTCGCCAAATGCACCAGGCAAGCGATGATGCTGAAGAAGGCGATCTGACGCATGCGTTCGCTGCTGTTCGTCCCCGGCGATTCCGAGAGGAAACTGGAAAAGGGTTTTGGTGCCGGTGCCGACGTGGTCATCGTCGATCTTGAAGATTCCGTGGCGCCGCACAACAAGGCGCTGGCACGCGAGGTGGCGGCGCGCTTCATCGCCGAGCGCAGGGCGCAAACCAGCTCGGCGATCTACGTCAGGGTCAACGACCTGTCGACGGGGCTGACGGATGACGATCTGGCGGCACTCGTTTCAGCCAAGCCCGACGGCATCATGCTGCCCAAGTCGAACAGCGGCCAGGATGTGCAGCACCTGTCGGCAAAGCTCAGGGTTCGCGAGGCTGAAAACGGCCTGGCCGACGGCGCGATCAAGATCCTGCCAATCATCACCGAAACGCCGGCAGGCGTGCTGGCGGCGGCCACCTATGCCGGGACGAGCGCGCGGCTTGCCGGTCTCACCTGGGGCGCGGAAGACCTGTCGGCGGCGATCGGCGCACGCATGGCCCGCGACGAACATGGCCGCTACACGGACGTGTTCCGTCACGCCCGCACCATGACAATACTTGCCGCTGGTGCGGCGGAGGTCGCGGCGATCGACACCGTCTTCCCGAATTTTCGCGACATGGCGGCCTTCCAAGCGGAATGCATGGAAGCCGAGCGCGATGGCTTCACCGGCAAGATGGCGATCCACCCCGCTCAGGTGTCGGTCATCAACGCCGCCTTCACGCCGTCGGGCGAGGCCGTGAGACAATCGGCGGCAATCGTCGCCGCGTTCGCGGCAGCG
>NZ_RZRQ01000033.1:24977-30934 GCF_003997785.1 Mesorhizobium sp. M7D.F.Ca.US.004.01.2.1
GTCGTCGGCATCGACGGCAAGATGTACGACCGCCCGCATCTGCGACTGGCCGAACGACTTCTGGCGCGGGCAAAGGCGGCAGGTGTTTCCGCCTGAGCGCCCGAATCGCTACCAGACCAATGGAATCAGGCGGTAGCGAACATGGGCCGCATAGTCGTCATAGCCTCGCAGGCCAGTCCGAAGCGTGCTTTCTTCGATGAATGTGCGGATGGCCAAAAGAATGATGAACACGAGCACCGATGCCAACCCCCACCAGGAGCCAAGCAGGAGTGCCGTGCCGGCAAAGAAGAGAATGGCGCCGGCATACATCGGATGGCGGATGTAGCTGTAGGGACCCGTGGTGATCACGCGCTGTCCGCGCTCGTCCTGGATCTTCACAACGGGCGCCGCGAAACTGTTCTCCAGCATCGTCAGATAGCAGATCCAGATGCCGAGCAGCAGGACAGCCGCGCCTATCACCTGTACCCAGACGGGAACCGCCGACCAGCCGAAACGGATGTCGAGCCCCATGAGGGCCTGCCAACCGAAGATAGCGGCCAGCAATACGCTCAACAGCACCTTGTCAGCTGCGGTCTGATTCTTCTGGATGGGAGGGCTCAGTCTCTCATTCATCAGGCCGGGATCGCGCCGGGCCAGCGCTACGCCCAAGCTGAGGCTAAGCCCCACCATCACCACCAGGAACACCCAGGCTCCCGGCCAGTGCAGCGTGCCGGCCGACAGGAAGAGCAAGGCGCCCATGACGCCGAACCACACGAACGTCTGGAGAATCAACTTCGAGATCATGACAAACCTTCCGCGATATGCCCCCGCCAGCATTGGCCTCACTAGACCGCTGGTCTATTATACCGACCGACGGTCTACCATTCAAGTGGATCGAGGACCATCACGCATCTGGACGAGAGCGGCCATCGCGTGCAGAAGCTTTTGTCATGCCCCGTGTCATCAAGCATCCTGAGCTCAGGCGAGAAGAACTTCTGGATCATGCCCAGGCCCTGTTCCTGACGCAGGGCTACGACAAAGCGAGCCTCAACGACGTGATTGCGGCTGCCGGCATCTCGAAAGGCGCCTTCTATCATTACTTTGCCTCCAAGGACGCTCTTCTGGTGGCGCTGGCCGAGCGCTTCGCGAGACAGGCATTGGCTGGAGTCCAGGACATACTCGACGATCCCGATCTCGATCCGCTCAGCCGCCTGAATGGCCTGCTTGCCCAGTCGCGGCGGGCCAAGATCGAGACTGCACCGGAAGCCTGGGCTCTTTTCGAAACGCTGTTTCGGCCGGAGAACCTGGTGCTTTTCCACCGCATCAACCTGGCCGCCAGCGCGTCGTTTTCACCCTTGCTGGTCAAGATCATCAGGCAAGGCATCGAAGACGGCACCTTCAGGACATTCGACCCGGAGGGTGTCGCCGACATCGTCATGCAGTTCGGCATGGCCACTCACGACATCATTGCCAAGGCATTCGCCGGCGGCACCGACGCCGACATGGACGTCGCCATCGAAGCCCTGGAGACACGCGTCAGGCTCTACGAGATCGCTCTCGACCGCATACTCGGCCTCCCCGATGGGAGCATTCGCATCGGCGAGCCCGGCTACGTGCGCGCCGTCATGACAGCCAGGCGGCGGACGAGTGCCGGCACGGCCCTCAGTCCCGCGCCAGCACGATGATCCGGTCCTCCGGCAGATAGGCGAGTGCTTCCGACCTCAGCGGGTTGACGGTGACGCCGCCCAGCGCCCGCTGGTCGGCCTCTCCGGCGCGGATGCGCCGGTAACCTATGGCGATTTCGCTGCGCAACCGCGCCGATTCCGCGATCGTCCAGAAGGTCACCGGCCGGTCGATGGCGACATAGTCGGCGACCGGACGCATGTAGATTTCAGAACCCTTCTCGTCGAGCAGGTCGTCGAAGATCGCAGCGAGATACTGATTCTCGGATGCCTGCGCCAGCATCAGGCTGACCAGCCGGTTGCTGACGACGAAATCATCGGCCTTGGTCACCGCCGCAAGCTCTCGGTTGCGCACGTCGATCATCTCGCTGACGATGCTGATGTGCATGCCGGCATCATCTGCGATCTTGCGCAGATGCAGCAGCGTCACCAGCGTGCGCGTATCGGCCGGCTGTGCTGCCATGGTTTCGCTGTAGCCGAGGACGAGCACGTGGTCGTAGGAAGGCACGTCCAGGCTTGCCAGCGCGGCGCTGCTCGACGTGTCGGTGACGCGGCAGGATACCGACAGATTGTCGCCCGCGACCGGCAGTTCGGCAACTTCCTGTTCGAGGCCGGGCGTATCGGCGGCGATCGTCAGGATCGACCCAGGCGCGACATAGCGCGACAGTTCATAGGTGATGATTGGACCGCGCCGATTCCAGCCGAGGATCAGCGTGCGCTCCGGCTTCGCCTCGATGGATCGCGGGCCGAGGATCGCTGCTGCGTCGATCTTGATCCCAGCGCTTCCCAGCTTTATCGCGGCATCGTCCTCGGCGATGATAATGGCGCGCATGTCCTTGCCGATCACCAGATCCGACGGTGGGTTGAGATTGACGCGGCCCTCGCGGTCGCAAAGCCCGATCAGCGCGCAGTGCTCGTACGCCATGACCGCCTCGCCGAAGCTTTTGCCGGTGAGGTCCGGCTGCTCGGTCGTGTAGATTTCACAGCCGTCGAAATCGAGCAGCTCCGAATAGACGCCGCTGAGACCTGACTGCCGGCTCGAATGCACGACGATGCGCGAGATCAGCTGGTCGGCCAGCACGAGTTGAACCTCGGCTCCGCCGACGACCCGGGCGACCTCGGCATTCTTGCCATCGCGAATCTCGGCGGCGATGTTGTAGGGGGCGGTGCGCCGGTTTGGATCGTTGACCAGCGCCAGCACCGTCTTGATGACCTGCGAATCCGGGTCGTCGCCGTCCGGCGACAGCACGATGACCGACCGCGAGGTCTGCGGATTGACGATGACCAGATCATAGAGATCGGTCGGGTCGCCGCTGCGGCAGATGATGCGCGTGTTACCCAGTTTGCCGACCTTGGCCGCGATCTCGTCCTCCATCTCGACCTTGTCCATATTGGCCATCACGACGATGCGCGGACGGCGGCGGCTGGCATTGGCAATGACGAGTTCGGAGATGACGTCGAAGATCGACGGCGACCAGTTGAGGATGATGGTGTGATCGGTCTCCAGCACCCGCGAACGGCCCTTGCGCAGTTCGTCGAGCTTGCTGTCGACGCCGGCGCTAAGCACGCCGATGAGGGCCGACACGACGAAGATACCGGCAAGCGTGACAAACAGCATAACGAGGCGGAAGGCCCAGCCTGTGTCACCGCCCATCGTGCCGGAATCGAGCGTGCGCATCAGCGATTCCCAGAACGCTTCGACGAAGTTCAGCGGCTCGCCGCCTTCCGGCGCGATGCGGGTCACCGCAAGGAAGCCAGCGGCGGCGATGATGATCAGCAGGGAAACAATGGCGAGCCAGCCGATCAGCGCGATCGGGCCGGCGGCCATGCTCTTGTCGAACCAATAGCGCAGCCGGGTTCCCAGCGAGTCTCGTTTCTTCATGTCGCCCGCGCCCCGCAATATCCCCAAGGTCGATGCGTAACCCCAACGCATCGCCGAAGCCGCTCTCTTAGCCTGTGTTCAGATAAAGGGGAATCGCTTTCGCGTGCCCACGGCTATTGAATCCGGCGACGCGGCGGACGGCGGCCGAACCTAAGACTTAGTCCTTGTCCCAGCGCGGCCTTCGCATCGAAAACACCTCGTCGACGCTGGCATAGTCCATGTAGCCGAGACGAGCCACATTGCCGGCTTTGGTGATGTCGAACAGGCCGTCTGTCAGGAAGGCGTCGTCGATATGCACGCCGACCACCTCACCGGCGACGACGACGGCACTTGTCGGCGATCCGTCCAGCGCCTTCGGCCGAAAGACCTCCGTCACCCGGCATTCGAGCGCTGCAGGCGCTGCCGCCACGCGCGGCGGCGCGACCAGGCGCGACGGCGCCATGGCAAGATCGGCGTAGACGAACTCATTGACGCCGCGCGGTGCGCTGACGGATGTGCGGTTCATCTTCTCCGCAAGATCGCGACTGACCAGATTGGCGACAAACTCGCCGGTTTCCTGGGCAAAGGAGGCGCTGTCCTTCTCGCCTTCGGAGGAGAACCAGACGATGAACGGCCGCGTCGAAACGGCATTGAAGAAAGAGTACGGAGCGAGGTTGATCTCACCAGCCTTGTTCAGCGTCGAAATCCAGCCGATCGGACGCGGTGCCACGATCGCCTTCGACGGGTCGTGTGGCAGGCCATGGTCCTTTGAAGGCTCATAAAACATTCAGCCGTTCCATGGTCCCGAATAGTCGCCGTAAAGCTTTGCCGGATCGGGCCGCGGCCGCTCCGGCGCCGGGCCGGCATAAGAGCCGATATGGATAAAGCCGATGACCCGCTCCTGCGGCGCCAATCCTAGCAGCGCCCGGCCCTCCGGTACATCGGAATACCAGTTGCTGATCATGTTGGTGCCATAACCCAGCGCGTTGGCTGCTATCATCAGGTTCATCGCCGCCATACCGCCCGACAGGAACATTTCCCATTGCGGGATTTTTGGATTCTCCCTGGGGATAGATACAACGCCGATCACCAGCGGCGCGCGCGAGAACCGCGCCAGTTCCTGGTTGCGGCGGCCTTCTGGCAAGGGCCCCTCCCGCTGCTCGGCAAGGGCTGCCAGTTGCCTGCCGATCTCGACGCGCGCTTGGCCACGGTAGACGATGAAGCGCCAGGGCTCCAATCGGCCATGGTCGGGCACCCGTGAGGCAGCGGCGATCATCGTTGCGATTTCCGTATCGCTCGGCGCCGGCTCCTTCAGATCCGGAATTGGCGCGGAGTTTCGGGTCAGCAGGAAATCGATGATCGGCGACGCCATGGGCGCAAGTCTCCTAGACATTCTGTTTTGAGCTGAAGCGCACCATCGGGAATTCGGGCGGCTCGGGCATTGGCGCGGGATACGCCGGACGGAAGAGTCCTATCGATCGGACTCTTAAGCCTTGAAATTGCCACCGCCATGGGCTTCAACGCAAGGCATGTTTGAGGGGACTGTCCGTCTTTTCCTGATCTGGCTCGGCGCCCTGCTGTTGATGGCGCCGGTTTCGTTCGCCATAGCGCAGAACGTCGACGGTGTCAGTGACCTGAAGCTTCCGGGAATTTCAAGCTATGCGACGCCGAAAGGCGAGACATCGCTGGCGTTGAGCGGCGGCGGCGCCATCACACTGTCCGCCCAGTTGACCGACAAGGGTTCCGACATCACGCGCGGCATCGTCTGGCGGGTCTTCAAGCCCGAAGCCGTCAACGGCAAATTGCCGATGGTCGCTTCCTCCCATGGCGGCACCGCCGTCTTCCAGCTCGAACCCGGCAGCTATCTGGTTCATGCCTCCTACGGCCGGGCCGGCGCCACCAAGCGCATCACTGTCGGCAAGGATGCCAAGCGCGAAAGCCTCGTGCTCGATGCCGGCGGCCTCAAGCTCGACGCCGTGCTGTCCGGCGGCGTGCGCATTCCACCGAAGAACCTGCGCTTTTCGATCTACGAGGGCACCGCCGAGGCCAATGGCGACCGCGCGCTGATCATTCCCGACGTCGAGCCCAACAGTGTCGTGCGGCTCAACGCCGGCATCTACCATGTCGTCTCGACCTATGGCGCGGTCAATGCGGTCATCCGCTCCGACATCCGCGTCGAGGCCGGCAAGCTGACCGAAGCCACCGTCGAGCACCATGCCGCCGAGATCACGATGAAGCTGGTGCGCGAAACCGGTGGCGAGGCGATCGCCGATACCTCCTGGTCGCTGCTCAACGAATCCGGCGATCCAATCAAGGAAACCGTCGGCGCCTTCGCCTCGATGGTGCTGGCCGAGGGCGACTACACCATCATCGCCAAGAACCGCGACCGCATCTATCAGAAGGATTTTACCGTCGTGGCCGGGCAGAACCAGGAG
>NZ_RZRQ01000340.1:0-6077 GCF_003997785.1 Mesorhizobium sp. M7D.F.Ca.US.004.01.2.1
GGCGCGCACGGCATCAAACGGATCGACGGCAGATTGCGCAGCCAGGGCTTTGTCACCTCGAGCTACCAGAGCCCCACGCTTGGCCGCCCGGTTGCACTTGGGTTGATCGAGCGTGGCGCGGCCCGCCACGGCGAGGCGATCGAAATCCAGCACCTCGGCAAGATCAGCAAGGCGACGATTACCGCCCCTTGCGCCTTCGACCCGGCAGGAGACCGGCTGCATGCGTGATCTCGCGGAAAAATGGTCCGTTGCACCGGACTGGCAGGGTGCGGTCATCACCACGCCGGGCCTCGCGGTGCGGGCAATCTCCGGCCTCGACCAGTTGCTGGTCAGCGGCGATCTCGACGCGTGGACGCGGGCTTCCGGGGTCGACGGGACTGGCGTGGGTGCCTTTGGAGCGGCACAGGGCGACCGCTATGCGGCGCGGCTGGCGCGCGACCGGCTGCTCGTGGTCTCGGACAGCCCGCTCGCCATCGCGACGGGCTGGCACGCGGACGGGTTCGCGGTGACGGCGATCAGTGCCGGGCTGCAAGTGTTCGAGGTCGAGGGCACGGCGCTCGATGCTTTCATCATGCGTGGAACGACACTCGATCCCAGCCAAACGAGTGCTAGTGCAGCGCTGTCCTTCGCGGGTATCAGCGCCATCGTCTATCGCCATGAACACAGGCTGCGCATCCACGCCGACCGTGGTCTTGCTGCCTATCTCTGGACATGGATGGAAACGGCGGCCGGCAACATCGCCGCAGGATCAGCCGATTAGCTGGCGACCTGTCAGAGCGAGAACGACCAGAACAAGCAGGCCAGTGTCGCGGCGGCGAACACCACGAAGAACAGGCTGCGCAGCAGCACGTTGCGGCGCAACTCGTTCATGACGAAGTGGCAACCGACGATCGCCGCCGCAAACAGGAACCGCCAGTTCAGCAATGCCCACACGGCGCTGCCCTGACCAAAAGCCCATCTGGCGGCGAGACAGCCGACGATTGCCGCGAACAGCGCGATCACGGTCCAGAAGATCGCGTCGGCGGCATGGGTCAGGACGATGCCGGCCGCCCTGATCGGCAGGATCATCATCAGCATCGCGCTGAAGAAATAGACAGCGGCAATCGGGATGAACACGCCGGCATCGGCAATGCCGTCAAGGCGCCTGACGCCGATCGCGCCATAGGGATAGCCGTGCCTGGCCACGGCCAGGCTCAACGCCATGAGCAAGGCGGTCAGCACGGCGACCAGTGCGAAGGATGTAAGGGCTTTGCTCATGACGTTCCCGTCCCAGACGAATCAGACAGGAACGGTTTTAGCGGGCGGTCGTAAATTGCGCGTAAGCGAGGGCGCTGCCCTCGCTTATTTCGAACACGGCGCGATCTGGCAAGGCAAGCTATTCGGCGGCGATCCTGCCTGCCGAGCGATTGGCCAGCACGAAGCCAACCTCGTCGACCGCCTGTGCCGCACGCTTCAGGATCGCCTCGGAGCGCAGCACGCCGTCGGTGAAATCCTTGTCGGTGGCGTAGACGGCGGTCGGCAGGGCAAAGGCTTCGAAGAAGCCGAACAGCGGCCGCAGCTGATGTTCGACGATCAAGGCATGACGCTCGCCACCGCCGGTCGCCGTCAGCACGATCGGCTTTCCTCGCAATGCCGCCGGATCGATCAGGTCGAAGAAATGCTTGAACAGACCGGTATAGCTGCCCTTGTAGGTCGGCGAGCCTACGACGAGCACGTCGGCGGCAAGGATCTGTTCCAGGATCGCGCGAGCCTGGCCGTCGAGATCGCGGGCCCATCTCGCCGTTCCCAGCGACGGGCCGAGATCCTCGATATCATAGGTGCTCGCCGATAGGCCGTGGCTGGCGGCGATGTCCCTGGTGACCAGGTCGACGAAGGCGCGCGTCTTTGACGGCCGGGTGATGTTGCCGGAAAAGCCGACGACTGTTGGATTTGACATGGCAGTGGGCCTCTTGGGAATGATAGTCGAAGGTTTGACGTGGCGGGCCGCCCGCCCGCCGGTGGGAAATCAGCTCCAGGCGTGCAGCGGCGGGTTTTCGCCGTTGAGGAAATATTTGCCGAGGATCGATTACTTCCAACGCACCGGGTCGTGCAGCGTGTGGGTACGGGCGTTGCGCCAATGCCGGTCGAGATTGTGTTCGGCCAGCGTTGAGCGGGTCCCTGCCAGTTCGAACAGCTTGTTCGTGGCGGCGATGGCTATTTCGGTCGACAGGATTTTTGCCTCGGCGGTGACGATCTGCGCATGCGCCACCGTCTCGGCGGTCGGCTCGGCCACCGCGCGGTCGATTGCCAGGCCGGCCTTTTCCAGCAACGCCTGCGCCGCGTGCAAACGCAATGTCAGGTCGCCGATGGCCTGGATGGTGTAGGGATCGTCCCAGGCATTGTCGACGCCACTGTCGATCCAGGCGCGGCTCCTGGTCCTGACGAAATGAACCGTCTCGTCGATCGCCGCCTGGGCGATGCCGGTGTCGACGGCCACCTGGATGATCTGGAAGATGGCGCCGTCGGCGGTCGGCTTGTCGTAGCCCTTGTAGCCTGGCACCAGATGCGTCTTCGGCACTTTGACATTGTCGATGATGACGGTGCCGGACAGTGTCGTGCGCTGGCCGAAGCTCGACCAGTCGTCGATGACCGTCAGGCCGGGCGCGGCCCGGTCGGCGATCGCATACCAGGCGCGGCCCTCATCATCGAGCGCCACGATCGGCACCAGATGGGCAAGCAGCGCGCCGGACGAATAGAATTTCCGGCCATTGACGACGACATGATCGCCGGCATCGGTGAAGCGGGTCTCGAAATCGGCGGCGCGCTTGGAGCCGAACTCGGAGAAGGCGTTGCCGAACCGCGTGCCCTTCAGCGCTTCGGCGAACAGCAGCTTCTGCTGATCGGCGTCGGACACGGTGCGGATGGCGGCGACGACGCCGAGATGGTTCTGGGCAACCTGGCCGATCGAGGAATCCGCCGCCGAGATGATTTCGATCACCTTCGCCAGCGTCGCATAGGACACCTCCGGCCCGCCGAATGCCTTGGGCACATTGATCGACCACAGGCCGCTTTGCGAAAACGCATCGAGTTCGGCAACCGGCCAGATCCGCTCGCGGTCGCGTTTGGAGGAGTCCTTGACGAATTCGGCGGCGAGCGCGTGGGCGATGGCAATCGCCTCGGCGTCGTCCTTGATGATGTGCGCTGGTTTCGTCGGCCTTGCGACTGGCGGCACGGCGGCGGAAGCGTGGTCGGTCTTGACGGTCGAAACGGTCATTTCAATGCTCCTTCGGATTTCGTTTCAGGCCACGGCATGGAGATGGGCTGGCTTGGCGGCAGGCGATGCCTGCTGCCCGAGATAAAAGGCCCTGATGTCCTCGCGCTGGCGAAGCTCGGCGGCGGCGCCAGAGAGAACGGAGACGCCGTTTTCCAGCACCGTGGCGTGGTCGGCATAACGAAGCGCCACCGCCGAGTTCTGCTCGGCGACCAGGATCGACAGGCCAGTCTCGCGGTTCAGCTTTCTGAGTGTCAGGAAGATGTCCTGGACGATGAGCGGGGCGAGCCCCATCGACGGTTCGTCGAGGACCAGCAGACGCGGCCGCGACATCAGCGCACGGCCGATGGCGGTCATCTGCTGTTCGCCGCCCGAGGTCAGGCCGGACAATGTCCGACGCTTTTCCTTGAGACGCGGAAAATAGACGTAGATCCGCTCGAGATCCCCATTGATCTCGGTACGGCTCCCGCTGCGGCCGATGCCGCCCGCGACCAGGTTCTCCTCGACGGTGAGGCTCTTGAAGCAGTGGCGGCCTTCCAGCACCTGGACCAGGCCGGCGCGTACCAGATCGCCCGGCTTGCGGCGCGAGACATCTGAGCCTTCATAGCGGATGGTGCCGGAATTGACCTGGCCGCGTTCGGCCGGCAGCAGGTTGGAGACGGCCTTCAGCGTCGTGGTCTTGCCGGCGCCATTGGCACCGAGCAATGCTAGGATCTGGCCACGCCGCAACGCGAAGCTGACGCCGTGCAACGCCGTGATGGCGTGGTTGTAGGTAGCATGGACCGCGTCCGCGGCAAGGATGACGTCATCGTCCGGCATAGGGCTCTCATTTCATGGTTCGATGAACCGAAACAAGCCCGGCGCCGCGGAACTCGATCCGCAGCGCCAGGCTTTGGCTGATCAGTTGGTGGTCACCGCGTCGGCATCATCCGCCGTGCGCAACTTGATGCCTTTCTCGGCGGCGTAGGCCTCGGCGGACTTCTCGATGATCGGCCGCAGCAGCGCCCAGTCCGGCGCGATCCAGTCGGAGACTACGTTCCACTTCTTGCCGTCCCACTGCTGGAAGGTCACGTAGCCTTCGCCCTCGTGGTTGTCCCAGCTGACATTGATCGAGTGGAACAGGTCCTTGGCGCCGAGCGCCTCGACCTTGGCCGGGTCAAGCTTGAGATGCTCGAAGCCCCAGCGGACCTCGTCGCCCGTCAGCGTGCGGTGGCCGAATTTCTCCTGCGCGACGCGGATAGCCTCGACATTGAGGATGCCGTTGACGATGCCGAGATTGTGGTAGACCGAGCCGATGCGCGCCTTGTCTTCTAGATTGCCCTTGCCGGCGCCGTAGACCGTCTTCACGATCTCCTGCACCACCGGGTAGGAGTTGCCGGAAGCCTGCGTGGTGATGGCGGTGTAGCCCTTGGCGGCGTCGCCGGCGGGGATCACGTCCTCTTCGGAGTTCGACCAGACATTGCCGACGATATGGTCGACGGGGAAGCCCACTTTCACCGCTGTCTTCAGCGCCACCGGGTTCATCACGCCCCAGCCGCGCAGAACGACGAAGTCCGGCTTGGCGCGGCGGATGGTCAGCCACTGCGACTGCTGCTCGTTGCCGGGATGCGGCACCTCGATCTGCTGCACGGTGAAACCGTATCTCTGCGCCAGAAGCTCATAGATCGGGATGGTCTCCTTGCCGTAGGGCGAGCCGTGATAGAGCACGACGATCTTCTTGCCCTTGAGCTTGTCGATGCCGCCTTCCTTGGAGGCGATGTAGTTCACGATGCCCGAGGTTTCGCTGTAGGGATTAAGGAGCAGCGGGAAGACGTAAGGGAAGACACGCCCATCAGTCGAGTCGGTGCGGCCGTGGTTGACCGTGATCAGCGGCACCTTGTCGGCGGTGATGCGGTCGATCATGGCATAGGCGATGCCGACCGAGAGCGGGTTCCAGGCGGCGGCACCGGCATGGCTCTTCTGCCGTTCGTAGCATTCGACGCCACGCTCGACCTCATACTGGGTCTCGCACTCGTCCCAGGTCAGCTTGACGCCGTTAACGCCGTCGCGGATGTTGATGAGGTTGAGGTAATCGATGAAGCCGCCGAAGAAGCCGGTGCCGCCGGCCGCGTAAGGTCCGACGCGATAGCTCTGCAGCGGGAAATATTGTTCATCGGCATGCGCGGCGGGCAAGGCCACCGACACGATCATCGCCGCGGACAGCGCCGCCGCCTTGATTGTGCTGAGGAAAGTCATGGTTAGGGTACTCCCGGTATGGGCCGTCTTGGGTTCGGCCCCTGGTTCATTTTCGGATGCGGTTCATTTTCAAATGCATAGAGCTCAAGTCGTCTGCCAGGCGAACAGGAGCCGTCTTCGGATCCTATCCCACAGGGCCACCAGCCCGTCCGGCTCCAGGATCAGAAAGAGGATGATGAGCGCGCCCAGCACGATGCGCTGGCTCATGTCGAGCACGCCCGAATCGAAGAGATCGCCGAGCAGAAAGCCGCCGAGGCGCGATAAGCCAAGTGGAAATACCACGATGAGGGCGGCGCCGAAAAACGCACCGCGTATCGAGGCCAGACCGCCGATGATGATGATGAACAGTATCTGGAACGACCGGTCGAGATCGAAGCCGTCCGGCTCGACGGTCCGCAGATACGCGAAGGCCCAGATGACGCCGGCAACGCCGATGATGAAGGACGAGATGGCGAAGGCCAGCAGCTTGGTCTTCAGCACGGGGATGCCGATGATGCGGGCCGCGGTTTCATTGTCGCGGATGGCGATGAAGTTGCGCCCGGTCTGCGACGTGACCAGCCGGTGGGCGAGGAAGGTCAGCACAGTGACGATG
>NZ_RZRQ01000341.1:0-6071 GCF_003997785.1 Mesorhizobium sp. M7D.F.Ca.US.004.01.2.1
GCGCCGATCTCGTCGGCGATCTTCCGCATCACCGCGATGTCGACCAGGCTGTTGGTCGGATTTGACGGCGTCTCGATCAGGATGACCGACACGCGGCCCTTCGCGACGGCCGCATCGGCAGCCGTGCGCACCGCTGTCTCATCGACGCCGTCCGCGAAGCCGACAGCGCCGATGCCGAAACCGGAAAGCGTGCGCGTCAAGAGCGTCTCCGTGCCGCCGTACAGCGGCTGCGAATGCAGGATGACGTCGCCCGGACGGGCATAGGCGAGCAGCGTCGTGGCGATCGCCGACATGCCTGATGAAAACAGGATACAGGCATCCGTCCCCTCATAGATCGCCAGCCGGTCCTCGACGATCTCGCTGTTGGGATGGTTGAAGCGCGAATAGACCAGGCCGGACGCCGTGCCGCTCGGCGGCTCCTTGCGGCCGGAGGTGTAATCGAAGAAGTCGCGTCCCTCTTCCGCCGACTTGAACACGAAGGTCGAGGTCAGGAACACCGGTGGCTTGACCGCACCCTCCGAAAGCTGCGGATCGAAGCCATAGCTCAGCATCAGCGTCTCCGGGTGGAGCTTGTGGTTGCCGATATGGGTTTTCGACGGGCGTGGCGCGGTCATGGCTTTTCCTGCTTTTGAAAGAGTGTCGCACGGCAATTTATGCGATCCCGACCCGCCAGTCCTTGCTATTCTTGGGCTCGCATGGCTGCATTCCCGCAACAAATTGCCCGGAGAGACCAAAAATGCAGCAGAAGATAGCCGACGATTTCGACCGCAAGATTCTGCGCGAACTGCAGGCTGACGCCCGCATCACCAACAACGAGCTTGCCGAGCGGATCGGCCTGTCGCCGTCGCCCTGCCTGCGGCGGGTGCGGCGGCTGGAGGAGACCGGTGTCATCAGAGGCTACACCACGCTGGTCGATCCGGCCGCCTTCGGCTGGAGCATGGTCGCCATCGCCACCATCCGGCTCAGCCGCCAGAACGAGGACGAGATCGTGATGTTCGAGGACGCGATCCGCGGCTGGGAAGAGGTGCTGGAATGCCACCTCGTCACCGGTTCGCGCGACTATGTGCTGAAGGTGGTGACGGGAAACCTCGAGCAGTACGAGCGCTTCATCAAGGAAAAGATCGCGCGGCTGAAATGCGTGGCCTCGATCGAAACCAGCTTCGTCATGAACACCATAAAGGAACGGCGCCTCTAGCAAGAGGCGCCGTTCTCTAGATCGATATGTTGCCGACTAGGGCTTACTTCACAGCCTTGTCGGTGATGGCGGTGGTGTAGGCGCCGGTCGGCTCCTTGGTGATGATCTTCTGGTCGAGCAGCGCCTTGGCGGTGCGCTCATACGTGGCCGGGTCGAGCTTCCCGTCGGCATTGTCGATCAGTTTGGCGACTTCGCTCATCATGCGCTTCTGGTGGTTCTCGTCCTGGCCGCCGCCGTCCATGACGATGCCTGCGGCTTCGTCATTGTTGTCGATGGCGTATTTCCAGCCCTTCATCGACGCACGCACGAAACGCACCATCTTGTCTTCGAAGGCCGGATCCTTGAGCTTGTCTTCGGACGCATAGAGCCCGTCCTCGAGCAGGTCGTTGCCCATTGCCGAGTAGTTGAACACGGTCAGCTGTTCCGGCTTGTAACCAGCGTCGATGAGCTGCCAGTACTCGTTGTAGGTCATCACCGAAATGCAATCCGCCTGCTTCTGGATCAGCGGCTGCACGTCGAAGCTCTGCTTGAGCACAGTAACGCCATCCGGGCCGCCTTCGGTCTTCAGGCCGAGCTTGTTCATCCAGGCGTAGAACGGATACTCGTTGCCGAAGAACCAGACGCCGAGCGTGTGGCCCTTGAAGTCGGCTTCGGTCTTGATCGGGCCGTCCTTCGGGCAGACCAGCTCCATGCCAGCCTTCTTGAACGGCTGGGCGATGTTGACCAGTGGCACGCCCTTTTCGCGGGCGGCCAGCGCACCGCCCATCCAGTCGACGATGACGTCGGCGCCGCCGCCGGCGATCACCTGCTCCGGAGCGATGTCGGGACCGCCCGGCTTGATGTCGACGTCGAGACCCTCAGCCTCATAGAAACCCTTGGCCTTGGCGACATAGTAGCCGGCAAACTGGGCTTGCGTGACCCATTTCAGCTGCAACGTCACCTTGTCGGCGGCCATTGCCTGGAACGCGGCAAGCGACATCGCGCCGGCCAGAACGGGAATAATCAGTCTTTTCATTTTATTACCCTCTGAAGTTAGTGCCCTAAACCCACCGCCCCTATCCACCACGGACAGAGGGATGCCAAAACGTGACGGCTCTTTCGACAAGAGCGACCACGCCATAAAAGACCGAACCCGCAAGTGCTGCAACTGCGATTTCGGCCCAGACCATGTCGATGTTCATCCGCCCGACCTCGGTCGAGATGCGGAAGCCCATGCCGACGACAGGCGTGCCGAAGAACTCGGCGACGATGGCGCCGATCAGCGCCAGCGTCGAGTTGATCTTCAGCGCGTTGAAGATGAAGGGCGCGGCTGCCGGCAGCCGAAGCTTCAAGAGCGTCTGCCAATAACCCGAAGCATAGGTGCGCATCAGGTCGCGCTCCATATGGCCGGAGGCGGCCAAGCCGGCGACCGTGTTCACCAGCATCGGGAAGAAGGTCATGATGATGACCACCGCCGCCTTGGACTGCCAGTCGAAACCGAACCACATCACCATGATCGGCGCCACGCCGATGATCGGCAGCGCCGAGACCATGTTGCCGATCGGTAAGAGGCCGCGCCGCAGGAACGGCACGCGGTCGGCGAGGATCGCAGTAACGAATCCGGCGCCGCTGCCTACGACATAGCCAAAGATCACCGCCTTGAAGATGGTCTGCCGGACATCGGCGCCAAGCACCGGCAGCGAGCTGGCGATACGCGCGCCGATGGCGCTTGGCGGCGGCAACAGGATGAAAGGGATGCCGGCGCCGCGCGTCACCGCTTCCCAGATGATCAGGATCCAGGCACCGAAGATGGCGGGGATGATCAGACGCAAGGACGTCCGCGCCCAGCTCGCCATCGGGCGAAGCCCCGACAGGACGGCAACGCAACGCCAGCCGAGCAGCCAGGCAGCGGTGAGCAGCAGGAAAAACGGCGCTCGCGCCAGACCTTCGAAGCCGGCGATGCCGCCAATCAGCAGCCAGGCCACCAGATGCGCGCCGATGAAAAGCACAATAGCTTCGACGATGGACGGTATTCTGGCCATCGAGATCAAGGCAACAAGAAGCAGCACGCCGAAGATCAGCCAGTTCGTCGCCACATAGGGATATATCAACGTCCCTACAGGCTGCGCCAGCGGATCCACTTTCGGCGCAGCGATCGGGCCGAGCGCCACTGCGATCAGGCACAGCACGATCGCCAGCACAGCTTGCCAGGAGGGTTTCAGCCAGTTCATGCCGGCCTCCCGCCCATGGCGCGGTCAACGATACGCCCGGCAATGCCGACCACCATGACCAGAAGTGCGGCCACCACCGAACCGGCGACCAGCGCCGACCAGATGTCGATGGACTGGCTGTAATAGGCGCCGGCCAACAGCTTGGCGCCGATGCCGGCGACAGCGCCGGTCGGCAGTTCGCCGACGATTGCACCGACCAGGCTTGCCGCCACCGCAACCTTCATCGAGGTGAACAGGAACGGCACCGAGGCTGGCACGCGCAATTTCCAGAAGGTCTGCGCACGACTGGCATTGTAGGTGTGCATCAGGTCGAGATGCATGATCTCGGGCGAACGCAGGCCCTTCACCATGCCCACCGTCACCGGGAAGAACGACAGATAGGTCGAGATCATCGCCTTCGGGACCAGGCCAGTGACGCCGACCGCCGCCAGCACGACGATGATCATCGGCGCCACCGCCAGGATGGGAATGGTCTGCGAGGCGATGATCCATGGCATCAGGCTGCGGTCGAGCGTCGCCACATGCACGATGCCGACAGCAATGATGATGCCGAGCGCCGTGCCGAAAGCAAAGCCGAGCAGCGTCGACGACAGCGTCACCCAGGCATTGTAGACGAGGCTGCGGTTCGAGGTGACGGGCCGCAGGAAGGTGTTTTCGAAGAAGTTCACCGCCACCTGATGCGGCGCCGGCAGCGTCGGCTTCGGCTGCGCCAGCGTCTTGCCGATGAATTCGCTCAAAGTATGTGTTTCGCCGGCGCGGCGATCGAGATCGCGCTGGAACGGCGTGTTGAGGATGACAGCGAAGACATACCAGAGCACGATCACCCCAGCGAGGATCGAGGTCACGGGAACGAGCTTGTCGCGAAAGGTGTCCATCTAGCAGGCCTCGCTGGACGAGCGCCCTCCTCTCCCCAACGGGGAGAGGGTGGCCGGAGCGAAGCGGAGGTCGGGTGAGGGGGTAGAAATCTTTCCGTCCAGGCAAGCCAAGATCGTATCCAGGACAGCTCGGCGCTCGGCCAAGACTTCATGGTTCCAGAACCGGAAAACCGAATAGCCTTGGCTATTCAGCCAGGCGGTTCTCGCCGGGTCGGTTGGTAAATCCGCGTGTTGGCTGCCATCGAGTTCGACAATCAGGCCCACCTCGCGGCAAACAAAATCAGCGATGAAAGGCCCCAACGGCACCTGCCTCACAAATTTGTAGCCGTTGAGATGACGGCCTCTCAGTTCGCCCCAAAGCCTGTATTCAGCCTCGGTCTCGTCAACCCGCAGCCTTCGGGCGCGCTCGGTTGCCCCGACCTTTCTCTTGGTCGGATCTGTCGGCGCCGCCCCCTCACCCGACCTCCGCTTCGCTCCGGCCACCCTCTCCCCGTTGGGGAGAGGAGGAGCCTCATCCTGCCCTCGCTCAATCATCATAGCTGTGCCCTGCCCGCAGCCCATCGCGCACGCGCGCCGCGATCGCCAGAAACTCCGGCGTCTCGCGGATGTCGAGCGGTCGCTGCTTCGGCAGCGTCGATTCGATGATGTCGCTGACACGGCCCGGACGTGGCGACATGACGACGATGCGCGTCGACAGATACACCGCTTCGGGGATGGAGTGGGTGACGAAGCAGATGGTCTTGTTGGTGCGCCCCCACAGCTCCAGCAATTGCTCGTTGAGATGGTCGCGCACGATCTCGTCCAGCGCGCCGAACGGCTCGTCCATCAGCAGGAGGTCGGCGTCGAAGGCCAGCGCACGGGCGATCGAGGCGCGCTGCTGCATGCCGCCCGAGAGCTGCCAGGGATATTTCTTCTCGAATCCCCTAAGGTTGACGAGATCGAGCGTGCGCTTGATCCGCTCCACCTGCTCCGCCTTGGACAGGCCCATGATCTCCAGCGGCAGCCCGACATTGCGCTCGATGGTCCGCCACGGAAACAGCGCCGCCGCCTGGAAGACATAGCCGTAGGCGCGTTTCTCCCGCGCCTGTTCTGCTGTCATGCCGTTGACCGAAATGGTTCCCGAGGTCGGCTTCTCCAGATCGGCGATGACGCGCAGCAGCGTGGTCTTGCCGCAGCCCGAAGGCCCGATGAAGGAGACGAACTCACCCTTGCCGATGGTGAGATCGACATTGGACAGCGCCTGCACCGGCCCGTCATTGGTCTGGAAGGTCAGTCCGAGTTTGCTTGCCGCGACGACGGCTGGCGAAGTCCCTGTCATCGGCTGCCGCCTGCCTGTTCCCGCCCCTGCGGTGCCGGCTGGAATCCGATTGCTTTTATCGCGATGTTGTTTTCCACTCGCCCTGTCCCATTGGTCTTGTCCCACGCAATCGACGCCCGGAGTTTCCCCGATGTCGCCCAAACCCACTTGTCATCTTATCCGCCCTGAAAGCACTTATGAAGGCAAGCAGGGATTGACCTATTTCGCCGGCATCGCCACGGAGACCGTCGGCTCCTCCGGCATCTGCATGCACTTGCTCACCTTGCCGCCCGGTGCCCGCGCCAAGGCGCACATGCATGAGAGCCATGAAACGGCGATCTATGTCCTCTCCGGCGAAGTCCATACCTGGTACGGCGACCGGCTCGAGCATCATATCGTCGTCAAGGCCGGCGACCTTTTCTACATTCCCGCCGGCCTTGACGACGATATGATGCTCGAGCCGGTCGCCGTACCAGGTATGGACTTCGCCGGAG
>NZ_RZRQ01000342.1:0-6064 GCF_003997785.1 Mesorhizobium sp. M7D.F.Ca.US.004.01.2.1
CCCCGCGCTGCCGCCAAAGCCCCGGGAAGTTCCTCGGCAAAAATATCGAGCTCGTGATCGAGGCCAACGCTGACGCGGATGCAGCGGTCGAGCACCGGGACCATCGGCTTGCGGATGAACACGTCGCGTGACAGCAGGCCTTGCAGCACCTTCAGCGCGAAAGCGCCGTCGCCGCCGCAATCGATGGTGACGAAATTGGTTGCCGACTCCAGTGGCTTCAGCCCGCTCGCCTCGGCTATCCCGGCGATACGCCGGCGGCCGGCTGCAACCCGTGCCACCACGCTCTGCAAATAATCCTGATCGGCGAGCGCCTCGACGCCGGCGATCTGCGCCATGCGGCTGACGCCGTAATGGTTGCGGATCTTCTCGAAGTCGCGGATCACCTGGGCCTCGGCCACCGCATAGCCGCAGCGTATGCCGGCCAACCCATAGGCCTTCGAGAAGGTGCGCATGCGGATGACGTTTGGCCGCGAGATATCGATCGGCGGCAGCGCCGAGGCCGGTCCGAGTTCGCCATAGGCCTCGTCGAGCACCAGCATGGTGGTTTCCGGCAACGCCTCGATGAAGCGGATGAGTTCGTTCGCCTCCCACCAACTGCCCATCGGATTGTCCGGGTTGGACAGATAAACCAGCGGCGCCTTGTCCTTGCGCACCGCCGCCAACAGGCCGTCAAGGCTTTCCCTATCGTTCTCGTAAGGGACCGTCACCAGCCGCCCGCCGACACCGGCAATGTGGAAGTTGAAGGTCGGATAGGCGCCGAGCGACGTGACCACGGCATCGCCAGGCGCCACATACATGCGTGCCACCAGGCTGAGCAGGCCGTCGATGCCTTCGCCGACAACAACGTTCTCGGCTTTCACGCCGTGATGCGCGGCAACCGCCACCTTCAGATCGTGATTGTCGGGATCGCAATACATCCACATGTCGCCGGCGATCTCGGCCATGCGCTCGATGACGCGCGGCGAAGGCCCAAAACTGCTCTCATTGGCGCCGATACGGGCGCGAAAAGCGTGGCCCCGCTCGCGCTCCTGCGCTTCGGGGCCGACGAAGGGTACAGTCGACGGAAGCGCGTCGACGAGCGGCGTGAGGGGAGGGCGCTGGCACATGGCAAAAAGCTCGGTTGAAAAGGGCCTTCTTGCTAGCGCGCCCGTCTGGCTGGTGCAAGTTGCCGCGAGACAGATCCGTGACGCTGGATTCCTGCGGCTCTTTTTGCTAGCCAGACGTGATGAGCAATCGATTGCCACCAGCCTGGTCCAAGCACCTCAAGGGTCCTGCTGGCCCCAAAATCTCTCAGCAGAAAATCATGCAGCCGACAGCCGTACCGTTGTCGCGCGCACAAGCAGACGAAGCGTTGCTGAGACAGGCGCTCCAACTCCAGGAGGCGAAGCGGCTTGTGGACGCGGAGGAATTGTGTCTTCGCGTGCTGGCCCGCACGCCCAATCACACGTTGGCCCTGTATATACTCGGCACACTGGGGCTCGGTGTCGATGACGAGCTGGCCATCAAGTATTTTGCACGAGCCGCCGCTCAGGAGCCCAACAATCCCTACTATCAGCTCAGTCTGGGCGAAGCATGCTTGAAGGCTGGCGATTATCCGCCAGCGATCAGGCATCTACAACGCGCCTGCGAATTGAAGCCCGACCTGATGGAGGCTCTTTGCGGGCTGGGCAAGGCCTACTCCAAGTTTGACAAGGCGGATTTGGCATTGCTGGTCTATGAAAAGGCGCTGAAATTAGACCCGGACGACCCGGCTGTCCGAACGGACCTGGCGAATGCTCTCGTTGCGCTTGGACGAATGGACGAAGCCGCAGCCCGTTTGAAGTCAAACATCGCCCAGCGTGTAAACGTGCCTGCGTCCTACAACACCCTCGTAGGAATCCGAAAATTTGCTACCGAGCCGGCTGAACTCCAATCCATTCTGGACGAACTTGGCAGCACCCCCGTTCTCGCCAATGAGCTGTATCTGCTGCACTTGGCGGCGGGCAAGATCTTGAACGACCTTGAACGCTATGATGAGGCGATGGACCATTTCCTTAAGGCTGCAACGGCCAAGGGCTACAGTTTCGACATCGATTCCTACCGCAGGCAGGTCGATTCCCTGATCGGCCTGTTCACCCCGGAATTTCTGGCCGCGAGGGCTGACTATGGCGATCCGTCCGAAGCGCCAGTTTTCGTCCTCGGGATGCCACGTTCGGGCACGACGTTGACCGAGCAAATCTGCTCCAGTCATCCCGACGTTCATGGCGCCGGCGAGCTTACCAAGCTGGGGCGAATGGCGGTCGTCAACGGTCTCAAGGCGCAGCAGGAACGGATATTCGGGCAGCCGGTCAGGTCGATGACGAGCCAGCAATCGAAGGTTCTGGCAGGAGAATATCTTTCCAACCTGCGTCTCTATGCGCCCACGGCATCACAAATCATCGACAAGATGCCTCATAATTTCGAGCTTATCGGCTTTATCGCCCTTCTCTTTCCGCACGCCCGGATTATTCACTGCACGCGCGATCCAATCGACAATTGTTTCTCGTGTTTCCTCGCGAATCTTAACAGGGGGCATCAGTACAGCTCGGATCTTACCGTGCTGGGGTTGTATTATCGTGAATATGATCGCCTCATACGCCATTGGAAGGCACTCCTGCCGGGGCGGATTTTTGAGAATCGCTATGAAGACCTTGTTTCCGACCAGGAAGGGCAATCGCGCCGGTTGATCGAGCATCTTGGTCTGGCCTGGGATGATGCTTGCCTTCGCTTCTTCGACAAGGCTGGATCCGTCAGGACGCTCAGCCGCTGGCAAGTCCGCCAACCCATCTACAGGTCGTCGGTCAAGCGCTGGAAAAATTATGAAGGCAGGCTCCGGCCACTGATAGAGACCCTCGGCGATCTGGTCGAACTCTGATTAACCTGCACCGTATTCAAGCTGTTTTCGTTGGCGCCAGTACGGGCGAAAAGCGCGGCCGCTCTCGCGCTTCTGTGCTTTGGGGCGACAAACGGCACTGCCCGGGGGTGCCAGGACGAGCCGCGTTAGCTCGCTTTGAAAACTGCCTTCTAGAACGCCCGCTTGGCCAATGCACGTTGCCGCGAGGCAGGTTAGAAACGCTGGATTCCTGTGGCTCTTTTTGCTAGCCAGACACTATGAGCAATCGATTGCCACCAGCCTGGTCCAAGCATCTTAAGGGCCCTGCTGGCCCCCAAATCTCTCAGCAGAAAATCGTGCAGCCGACCGCGAAACCATTGCCGCGCGCGCAGGCAGATGACGCATTGCTGAGACAGGCGCTCGAACTTCAGCGGGCCAAACGGCTGCATGAGGCAGAGGAACTATGTCAGCGTGTCTTGGCCCGGGCCCCAAGGCACCCTCTTGCCTTGTATATAATGGGTGTCTTCGCGCGCGATTTGGATGACGAGAGGGCCATCCACTATTTCGCGCGGGCCGTGAAGGAAGCCCCGGGAAATCCACACTATCACCTGACTCTGGGTGAAACCTATTTGAAAGTCGGCGAACATTCAGATGCGATCCGACATTTTGAGGTTGCTAGCCAACTGAAAGTCGACTGGGTAGAGGCGCTTTGCGCACTTGGCCGCGCCTACACCGAATTCGGTAGGGCCGATCTTGCGGTGCCGCTCTATGAACGGGCGCTCACAATCAATGGCCGCCATCCTCTCGTCCGAACGGGGTTGGCCAATGCGCTTGTAAGCCTCGGCCGTATGGATGAGGCGACCACCTATATGAGAGAGGCGATCAGCCATCGCCTGGGTGTCGCAGCCGCCTACGACGGTCTGGTCAGCATCCGAAAATTCTCTGAAGAGCCGGCGGAACTGCAATCCATTCTGGCTGAGCTGAAAAATCCGAAACTCGACAGGAAAAGCATTCAGCAATTCCACCATGCTGCCGGGAAGATACTGAATGATCTTCGGCGCTATGACGAGGCGATGGATCACTTCCGGCAGGCAAAGGAACTTTCACCCCGCCGCTTCGATATAGAGTCCTATCGCCGCAGCGTCGATTTCATGATCGAGTTGTTCAGCCCGCGGATGGCGGCGGCCAAGGCAGGGCACGGGAGCACGTCGGACGTGCCTGTATTCGTGCTTGGCATGCCACGTTCAGGCACCACTTTGACCGAGCAAATCTGTGCGAGCCATCCAGACGTACACGGGGCCGGCGAACTGACAAAGCTCCGGCGGATCACAAACAGGCTTGCGCCTAAAACGCGCTCGCCAGAGGAATTGCGAAAGTCGATCGTGGACATGACGGTTGAGCAGTCCAAGTCCCTGGCCGAAGAATATCTCAGCCACATCAGGCAACGATCACCCGACGCACGGCGAATCGTCGACAAGCTACCGCACAATTTTGAGCTTATCGGACTTGTAAGAGTCCTGTTTCCCAAGGCACGCATCATTCACTGCCGTCGCGATGCCGCCGACAATTGCATCTCGTGCTATTTCCTGAGTTTCAACGAGGATAATATCTACAACGCCGATCTGAATACACTCGGACTGTATTATCGTGAGTACGACCGGCTTATGCGTCACTGGGACGTGGTTTTTCCGGGGCAAATCCTGCAGAACCGCTATGAGGACATGGTCTCCGATCAGGAAGGGCAATCGCGCCGCTTGATAGACCATTTGGGTCTGCCTTGGGACGATGCCTGCTTGCGATTCTTTGACAAGGGCGGTGCGGTGAACACGTTCAGTCGCTGGCAGGTTAGGCAACCGATCTACACCTCGTCCGTCAATCGCTGGAAGAGCTATGGCAGCGCCATCAAACCGCTGATCGATGCCTTGGGTGATTTGGCCGGGAATTGATCCAGGCACGCTTGCGCTGGAAGCCGTCAAGTTTGCGTTTGGTGCCTGGCCGCTTCGAATTCCTGACTCCAACGGGGCAACGGCTCGTTGCGGCAAGGGCAATGCGGCTGTTCATTCCAGCCTCAAGATCTTAGCATAACGTCAGAAGCGACACATTTCCTCGTCAACTGAATAGAAAAAACCCGGCGGTTGCCCGCCGGGTTTCGATTTCGACGAGTCGAACTCTATTAGAACGAGCGCTGGAAGCGGAGGATGCCGCCGAGGCTGCTCTTCTTCGGTGCGGGATTGATGGGGAAAGAGTCCAAGACGTTATCGGCGTGGTTGTAGTCCACTTCGGCCGTGACCGTGAAACCTGGAACGACGTCATAAGCAACGTTCGCCGCGACACCGAGGTTCTTAAAGTCGTCATACGAAACCTGCGCGTTGAACGAGGTCTTCTCGTTGAACTTGTAGGTACCGCCGCCCCAGACTGCCCAGTTGCCGCCCCAAGGCTTGTAGAAGCCGCGATCGTTGCTGGTGAAGTCGGTGAGGTTGTCGTCCGAGCCATAGCCGCCCATGATGAACAGTGACAGCTCGTTGGAAACGTTGACGTCCAAGCGAACCTTGCCGGAGACTTCTTCGTAGTTGCTGTCATAGGCGACGACGCCGGTGATCGCGCCCCAGCCCTGCGTCCACTTCAAGCCGCCGACGATATGCGGGACATAGCTGTCGATCGTGTCCGTGCCCGAGCCTTCTTCCAACGAAGCCACGGCCGAGAAGCCGTTGCCGGCGTCGAAATAGTACTGGACGACGTTGGTGTCGAAGCCACCATAGGGAACGAGCGTATCGTTGATGACGTTGCCGGCGTAGCCGATGAACGTATCGAAGGCCGATTCGTCCTTACCGACGCGCAGGCCCCCAAGCTGGATCCAGGCGAAATTCACCGAAGAATGGCCGCCGGCCAAAGGCGAATTCGGGTCGCCAGCGTCGCCATAGCCGTTGCCGAAGTTGAAGCGGAGCTCGGTGTAGGTCTTCAAGGTGCCGAGCTCGGTTTCCTGGCCGGTCCAGGTCTTCAACGCGAAACGGGCATTCTTGGTATAGGTCGAATGGTCGCCATCGCCCATGTGGTCCGCAACGTGGTTGGCGCCGTCGAACGAGTTGGCATCGCCCACGCCGATGTCATAACGGACATAGCCGCCGATGCGCAGGCAGGTTTCGGTGCCGGGGATGTAGAAGTAGCCAGCGCCGTAGACGTCGCAGATCTTGACGTATTCAGCGGGTTCCGGCT
>NZ_RZRQ01000343.1:0-5972 GCF_003997785.1 Mesorhizobium sp. M7D.F.Ca.US.004.01.2.1
GCTCAAGCCTTTGCCGGAACCTGTAAAACGGCAGACGGTCACTCCGGACATACTGGTGGCCGGCGCCCCCCGCCCCGATGACCAGAGCGTGGCTCCCAAGGCCGAAACGCCGGCGCAGCCGACCGTTCGCCCCGAGAGCGCCGAAGTGCCTGTCGCCGTTCCGGAGCAGCCGCCGATCCCCAGCGCGAGACCCAGTCCGGCAGCTGCCCCAGCAACGGCAAGCGAACCATATGAGAAGCGCGGCACGGCGGATGGTCGGGAAATCAAGGCCGCAATCGCCAGCAAAGGCAGAAAACAGACCGATGCCGGCAACGCGGCGGCGTCTCGCTATAGCGGCGAGGTGGCCAGCAAGTTGGCTCGCGCCAATCGCCGCGTTTCGAAAGCGGCGCAAACGACAGCCCGCAACAACGCCATGGTGGCATTTGTGGTGCTGGCCAATGGAAACATCAGCGACTTGCAACTTGCCAAAAGCTCGGGCTCTCCGGAGCTCGATCAATTCGCTTTGGAGCTGGTGCGAAAACAGGCGCCCTTCCCTCCCATTCCGCCGGAGACCGGACTGTTAAGCTGGCGGTTCAAAGCACCAATCGGCCCGTTCTGAGCCTCAGCCGCCCCGTTACGCCATCCATCGATCGTCAAAGTTCAAAACCGCTGAAAGGAACCCGATGTACATCGCCATGAACCGCTTCAAGGTGCAGACCGGCTCGGAGAACGATTTCGAAGCCGTGTGGAAGAACCGAGACTCCAGCCTCGCTGAGATGAAGGGTTTTAGGGAATTCCACCTGTTGCGTGGCCCGGTCAACGAGACCGAAGGCTACACGCTGTTTGCATCGCATACGGTGTGGGCGAGCCACGATGATTTTATCGCCTGGACCAAGTCGGAGAATTTTCGCGCCGCCCACAGAAATGTCGGCACGACAAAGGTCCACTATCTCGGCCACCCCCAGTTCGAGGGTTTTGCGGTCGTCGAAGGCGCATAAATACTGGCCGGGGTCAGGCTCCGGCCAGCAAGCTCGCATTGCCGCCGGCGGCGGTGGTGTCGACACAGACCGCCCGTTCATGCGCATAGGCCGCCGGGTTCAGCACCTCGCTGACCAGCGGCACGATCGGGCCTGTGCGATCAGCGATGACCATGCGCACGATACGCGCGGCCTCGGGCGTGCCGGAAAAGGCAACGACATCGACGCGCAGCGAGCGCGCTTCGACCGGATCAGGACGACCATCGATGGCGGAGAGCGGCAGGCCCTTGCCGGTCAGCGCGGAAAGGGCAGCGGGTGCGCCGGGCGCCACGGCCAGAACCGCATTGCCGGCGGCGAGCGCCTGGATCGTCTGCGCGAGCAGCGTATCGCCATCAGGACCAAGGCACAGCACCCGTCCGCGTGGCGACAACGATAGCGTGTTGGCCTCGCCGGTCGGTCCCGGCAGGTCGACCTGGCCGAAATCGATGCCGGCGGCAGCACCAATGGCCGCGGCACCCTTGCCGCGCAGATGCTTCCTCAGAATGGCAATCCGGTCGGGCCGCGTCGACCAGCCGCCAAGTGTGGGATCAGGCAGATTGTCGGCAAGTTCGGTCGCCGTGACCTTATGGCCATCCTGCAAATGGGTGCCGGCCTCCGGCCCCTTGCGGAAGCGCCTGAGATAGTGCGGACCGCCGGCCTTCGGACCGGTGCCTGAAAGCCCCTCGCCACCAAACGGCTGCGAACCGACGACGGCGCCGATCTGGTTGCGGTTGACATAGATGTTGCCGGCATGGATGCCGTCGACGAAATGCTGCACGCGGCCCTCGATGCGGGTGTGCAGGCCGAAGGTCAGGCCATAGCCCTTGCGGTTGATGGCCGCGATGACCGCGTCGATCTGGTCGGCATCGAACGTCGCGACATGCAGCACCGGCCCGAACACCTCGCGCTCCATGTCTTCGATGCCCTTGACCCGGAAGACGTGCGGCGCGACGAAGCGCCCCTCCTTCGGTGCCTCGAGCTTGGCGATCAGCCTGCCCTGCAGACCCATTTTCGTGCAGTAGTCGCGGATCGAGCTTTGCGCCTCGTCGTCGATGACAGGGCCGACATCGGTTGAAATCCGCCAGGGATCACCGATGCTGAGCGCCTCCATGGCGCCTTTCAGCATTTCCAGCATCTTCTTCTCGACGTCCTTCTGCACATAGAGCACGCGCAGCGCCGAGCAGCGCTGGCCGGCACTCTGGAAGGCCGAGGCGAGGATGTCGCGCACCGCCTGTTCGGGCAGCGCGGTGGAATCGACGATCATGGCGTTGAGGCCGCCGGTCTCGGCGATCAGCATGGCATCGGGCGCGGCCGTCTCGGCCAGTTGCTTCTCGATCAGCTTGGCAACCTCTGTCGAACCGGTGAAGCAGACGCCAGCAATGCGCGGATCGGCGGTGAGCGGCCCGCCGACCGATGGACCGTCGCCAGGCAGCAACTGGATGACGTCTTCCGGCACGCCGGCCTCGCGCAGCAGTTCGACGGCACGGAAGGCGATCAGCGGCGTCTGCTCGGCCGGCTTGGCGATCACCGAATTGCCGGTGACAAGTGCGGCGGCGATCTGGCCGGTGAAGATGGCGAGCGGGAAATTCCACGGCGAGATGCAGACGATGGCGCCGCGCGCTTGCGTGCCCGCCTCCGCATTGGCCGCCTCAGTGGCGTAGTAGCGAAGGAAGTCGACCGCCTCGCGCACTTCGGCGACGCCGTCGGCCAGCGATTTGCCGGCCTCCCTTGTGGCGAGCGCGAAGAATTCGACGGCATTCGCTTCATAGAGATCGGCGGCGCGGTTGAGGATGGCGGCGCGTTCGGCAACGGGACGCTTCGCCCAGGCCGGCTGCGCGTCCACCGCGATCCGCACGGCGGTCGCCACTTGCTTGGCAGCGGCTTCGCCGACCGTGCCGACCACTTCGGAAGGCTTGGCCGGATTGAGGATCGGACGCTGCTTGCCGTAGCCGGCGGCGCGCGTGATCGGCTTGGCATGCCAGCGATCCGGCCCGGCAAAGGCCGCCTTGGCCTTGTCGATCGCCGCCAGCGTCACCGTATCGGTGATGTCGAATCCCCTGGAGTTGCGGCGGCCGGCTCCAAAAATCTGGGAAGGCCGGGCAATCGCCGGATTGGCGGCCGAACCCTGGCTCTCGACCGTTTCGAGCGGATCACGGGCAATGTCCTCCGGCTCGACATCTTCATCGGTCAGCTGGTGCACGAAGGAGGAATTGGCGCCGTTCTCCAGCAACCGGCGAACCAGATAGGCAAGCAGATCGGAATGCGCGCCGACCGGTGCATAGATGCGGCAGCGCGTGCCTTCGGACCGTCGCACCGTCTCGTGCAGCGCCTCGCCCATGCCGTGCAGGCGCTGGAACTCGAAGGTATCGCGGTTATCAGCCATCGAAAGGATGGCCGCGACGGTGTGGGCATTGTGGGTGGCGAATTGCGGGTAGATGCGGTCGGTCATGCCAAGCAGCTTCTTGGCGCAAGCCATGTAGGAGACGTCGGTGTTGGCCTTGCGGGTGAAGACGGGATAGCCCGTGAGCCCAAGCGTCTGCGCCCGCTTGATCTCGGTGTCCCAATAGGCGCCCTTGACCAGCCGCACCATGATGTTGCGGTCGTATTTCTTCGCCAGCGTGTAGAGCCAGTCGATGGCAAAGGCCGCGCGTGGCCCATACGCTTGCACCACCACACCAAAACCGTTCCAGCCGGCGAGTTCCGGCTCGGCCAGCACCCGCTCGATCACGTCGAGCGACAGATCGAGGCGGTCGGCTTCCTCGGCGTCGATGTTGAGGCCCATGCGCGAATGGCGCGCGGCAAGCGCCAGCGACAACAGCCGCTCGGCCATGACCGGCAGCATCTCTTCCTTCTGCGCTACCTCATAACGCGGATGCAGCGCCGAAAGCTTGACCGAGATGCCGTGATTCTGCCTGATATCAGGGCCGTTGGAGCCGGAATCGAGCGACGAAATCGCGTCGGCATAGGCCTTATGATAGCGCAAGGCATCGGCCTCGGTGCGAGCCGCTTCGCCCAGCATGTCGAAGGAATAGAGATAACCTTTCTGCGTCATCGGCCGGCCGCGCTTGACAGCCTCGGCGATGGTGCGGCCGAGCACGAACTGCTCGCCCATCTCGCGCATGGCGGCGGCCACCGCTTTGCGGATGACCGGCTCGCCCAGCCGCCGCACCATAGAACGCAGCGTGCCCTCGATGCCGCCCTCGCCCTCATCGAGGACGCGGCCGGTCAGCATCAGCGCCCAGGTCGAGGCGTTGACGAAGATGGAGCTCGAACCACCCGAATGCGCCGACCAGTCGTGCGGCGCGATCTTGTCGGCGATGAGGTCGTCCATGGTTTCAGTGTCAGGCACGCGCAGCAGCGCCTCGGCAAGGCACATCAGCGCCACGCCTTCCTTTGTGGAGAGGCCGTAAGCGGAGAGGAAGACTTCCATCAGGCGAGGATCCGACGAGCCGCGCACCGCCCGCACCAGATCGGCGGCCCGGGCAGAGATTGCGTCGCGGTCTTTCGCTGAAAGGCCTGTCGCCTTGGCCAGCCGCTTCACGGCCTCGTCTTCGTCGGGCAGGTAGTTGGCGCGGATCTGCTGGCGGATGGTATCGAGCGGCATGGCGGTCCTGCGAAGCGAGCATCAAGGAGCGGGCCGGCGGTCACCGGACCGAATGGCGCAAGCTAACACAAGTGCGAAATTTCGACCGGTCCAAAGAAATCGACATTGCAGGTCATTCGATCTATCTTGATGATCCAAAAATATCATATGGACTTCATTTTCGATGACAGAAGACCAATTGGACCGCATCGACAGGAATATCCTGTCCGCGCTGGCAAGCGATGGCCGGCTTTCGATGTCCGAACTGGCGGCGAAGGTCGGCTTGTCGAAGACGCCGGTGCAGGCGCGAGTGAAGCGGCTGGAGAAGGACGGCTACATCAGGGGCTACCAGGCGATAATCGACCGCGAGCGCATGGGCGAAGGCCATGTCGCTTTCGTCCAGGTGAAATTGTCCGACACCCGATCCGCCGCGCTCGATGCCTTCAACCGATCCGTACAAGCCGTGCCGGAGATCGAGCAGTGCCACATGATGGCGTCGAGCTTCGATTATCTGCTGAAGGTTCGCACACGGGATATCGCCGCCTACCGCCGCGTCCTGGGCGAGCGCATTTCAGCCCTGCCCCACGTCGCCCAGACCTCGACCTTCGTGGCGATGGAGACGGTCAAGGATCGGTAGCTCACTCCGCCAGCGTCTTCAGGAAGGCCACCAGCGCCGCACGCTCGCGGTCTGAAAGCTGCAGCGGATGAACTTCGGACGTTCCCTCCACGCTGGGTGCGGCCTTGGCGTAGTGAGCCACCACCTCGTCGAGCGACGAAAACTGCCCGGCATGCATGTAGGGCGCCCGGGTCGCAGCACCGCGCAGCGAAGGCGTCTTGTAGGCGCGAACAAGTTGCGGCGCATCCTTGACCATGAAGCGCAGCTCGCCGCAGGCGCTGGCGTCGCCATCGCGATAGGCGCCGAAGCAGTTGAACGGGTCGGCCTCGACCTGTGCCACGGCATCGATGCGGCCGCGATCCGGCGGCAGACCCGCAACGGGCGGCACGCCGGTGTTGTGAAAGCTGTTGTCGGTGAAGCGCGGGCCGTCGTGGCAGGTCACGCAATTGGCCTTGCCGATGAACAGTTTCAGCCCAAGGATTTCCTCCTTCGAGAAAACGGCATCGCCTTTCGGCTCCGCGCCGGTGACAAGGTCCAGCGCAAAGCGGTCGAAGCGCGTTGGCGCCGGCTCGATCGAGCGTTCGAAGGCGGCGATCGCCTTGCCGATATTGGAAAAGACGCCGTTGATGGCGTCGCGCTGCGGGCCGCTCATCGAGTTCCAGGCAGCCTTCTCGGCATCGTTTCCAAGCGGGCTGGCATTCGACGGCATGCCGGAAAAGTCAGGCAGCGGCCCGAAGATGCGTTCATAGCGCTCGCCGAAGCGCGCCTTGATGTAATG
>NZ_RZRQ01000344.1:0-5964 GCF_003997785.1 Mesorhizobium sp. M7D.F.Ca.US.004.01.2.1
CTGCAAGCGCGGTCGCGGCAAGGCAAAGCAGTGCGGCGACGAAAGCCGTCAGCCACGCCTGCCGCAAAAGATTACGCTTCGTGGTTTCGACAAAGGCCATTTGTCGTTGATGTCCGCCCTGATGATCCAAGCCCTCTATAATGCTGCCAGCCTACCATGATCAAATTCGGGCATGATCAAATTCGGGCGCGATTGCGCCGCGGCCGTGGCTCGCCTATCACGGGAAACTCGCCTGTCACGGTAAAAATGTCTCCGCTCACCGAAACGGTCCTTTTCGTCTTCAGCCTTGTCGCGCTCGGCTATCTCGCCGGGTTCACCGGCTATTTGAAGCCGGAGAGCGGCGAGGGGATATCCGACTTCGCGGTCTCGGTGGCGATGCCGCTGCTGCTGTTCCAGACCATGGTGAATGCCGATTTCCACGGCGTGGCACCTTGGCCGCTGTGGGGCGCCTATTTCGCGGCCGCAACCATCACCTGGGCCGCCGGCCATCTCGTCACCACGCGGATATTCGGGCGGGATGCACGCGCCGGTGTCGTCGGTGGCGTATCTTCGGCCTATTCCAATGTCGTGCTGCTCGGCGCTCCCTTCATCCTTGGCATATTCGGCCCGAGCGGCTTCGAAGTGCTGTCACTGCTGGTCTCCGTGCATCTGCCGATCATGATGATGGCCTCGATCGTCCTGTTCGAGATGTTCGGCCGCAGCGGCGGCGAGCCCATGCACCCCTTGCGCATGATCCGCAGCTTCCTGAGGCGGCTGTTCATCAATCCGCTGATCATCGGCATTCTGGCGGGGCTGGCATGGCGCCTCAGCGGCGTACCGCTGCCCGATCTTGTCAAGCGGCTGGTCGATGCGCTGGCCGATACGGCCGGCCCGGTGGCGCTGTTTGCCATGGGCCTCAGCCTGCGCCGCTTCGGTATCTCCGGCAATGTCCGGCCGGCGTTGGCGCTTTCGGTGCTGAAGCTGTTCCTGATGCCGGCGCTGGTTCTCGCCTTTGTCTGGCTGCTCGGCCTGCCGCCCTTGACGGCCAAGGTCGCGGTGGTGGTGGCGGCGCTGCCGTCCGGCATCAATTCCTATCTCATCGCCGTGCAGTTCAACACCGGCCAGGCGCTGGCGTCGAACCAGATGACCATCGCCACGGCCTGCGCCGCCGTCACCACCGCCTTTTGGCTGGCGGTGGTGCTTCACGTTTTCTGATGGGGCATGTCGATATTCAGATGATTCCGGCCCGCGATCGGCGCGTCATAGTTCGGCCTGCTCTCGCCTCGGGCTGGTCCAACCCCTATATGCCATCTTGCGATTGCTTGCGGGCCTTGCCCTAGGTAAAGAGCAGAGGCTCCGGCGTGCCGGCTTCAGTCCATGGCGCACGCTCACCGAAGACTTCACAGACCGGCCCGTCAGCGCGCCGAACGGAGGATAGACCATGCTTCAGAAAACCAGCCATTTCATGCGGCAGGCCAATCTCATCAATGGCGAATGGGTGCAGGCCGACAGCGGCCAGACGGTCGACGTCAACAACCCGGCCACCGGTCTCAAGATCGGCACCGTGCCGAAGTCGGGCAAGGCCGAGACCCGCCGCGCCATCGAAGCTGCCGCCGCCGCCTTCAAGTCGTGGCGCAAGACCACCGCGCTCGAGCGCTCGAAGCTGCTGCGCAAGCTGCACGACGCGATGATGGACAATCAGGACGTGCTGGCCGAACTGCTAACCATCGAGCAAGGCAAGTCGCTGTTCGAATCGAAGGGCGAGATCGGCTCTGCCGCGGCCTACATCCTGTGGTTCGCCGAGGAAGGCCGCCGCACCTATGGCGACGTCGTGCCGTCGCCATGGGCAGACCGCCGCATCCTGGTGACCAAGGAGCCGGTCGGCGTCATTGCCGCCATCACGCCGTGGAATTTCCCATCCTCGATGCTGGCCCGCAAGCTCGGCCCGGCGCTCGCCGCCGGCTGCACAGCGGTCGTCAAGCCTGCGTCGCAGACGCCATATTCGGGTCTGGCCTGGGGCGCGCTCGCCGAGGAAGTCGGCTTCCCCAAGGGCGTCGTCAACATCCTGACCGGTTCGGCCAGCGAGATCGGCGACGAGATCTGCGCCAATCCGCTGGTATCGAAGATCACCTTCACCGGATCGACCGAGGTCGGCAAGCTTCTCATCCAGAAGTCGTCGGTCACCGTCAAGAAGGTGTCGATGGAGCTCGGCGGCAACGCGCCGTTCATCGTCTTCGACGACGCCGATCTCGAGCGTGCGGTCGCCGGTGCGATCACCGCCAAGTACCGCAATTCCGGCCAGACCTGCGTCTGCACCAACCGCTTCCTTGTCCAGGCTGGTGTCTATGACAAGTTCGTCGAGAAGCTCGCTGCCGCCAGCAACGGGCTGAAGGTCGGCTCCGGCCTCGAGGAGGGCGTGCAGCAGGGACCGCTGATCGACGAGAAGGCGGTCGAGAAGGTCGAGGAACTGATCGCCGACGCTACATCCAAGGGCGGCAAGATCGTCGCCGGCGGCAAGCGTCATGCGCTCGGCGGTTCGTTCTTCCAGCCGACGGTCATCGCCAACGCGACACCCAAGATGCGCTTCATGAAGGAAGAGATCTTTGGCCCGGTCGCACCGGTGTTCAAATTCGAGACCGAAGAGGAAGCCATCGCGCTCGCCAACGACACTGAATTCGGCCTCGCCTGCTATTTCTACACCGGCGATCTCGGCCGCGCCTTCCGCGTCATGGAAGGGCTGAAATACGGCATGGTCGGTGTCAATGAGGGCCTCATCACCACGCCGGAGGCGCCGTTCGGCGGCGTCAAGGAATCGGGTCTCGGCAAGGAAGGCGGACATCAGGGCATCGAGGATTATCTCGACACCAAATATGTCTGCATCGGTGGCCTCGGCCTCTGATAGGCTATCCCTGAGATGGGGAGGCCAATGGCTTGCCCATCTCGGAAGGAAAACCAGCCGAAGTCCTCAGGATCAACTGGCATTTACGGGCATGGCGATGAAGGACGGCGAGGTTTTCGGCACGACACAGGCAGGCGAGCCGGTGCGTCGCTTCACGATCAGGGGTGGCGGCATCACCGCCAACGTCATCGGTCTGGGCGCAATCATCCAGGACCTGCGCCTGACCGGGCATGATGCGCCGCTCGTGCTCGGCTACGACAGTCTGCAAGCCTACGAGACGGATACGGGCTTCTTCGGAGCGGTCGTCGGTCGCTATGCCAACCGCATCCGCGACGGCCGCTTTACTATTGGCGGCAACCGCTACCAGACCGAGCAAAACTTCCTCGATAAGCATACGCTGCATGGCGGCTCGCAAGGTTACTCCCACCGGCCGTGGACGGTTTCCTTGCATGGCAGGGATTTCGTCACGCTGACCCTGCACGATCCCGACGGCACGATGGGTTTTCCCGGCGCGCTCGACGTCACCTGTACCTACCGGCTGAAGATCCCCGGCACGCTCAGCGTCGAGCTGACCGCCACCTGTGAGGAGCCGACGCTGTGCAATCTCACCCAGCATTCCTATTTCAACCTGGATGATGGCGGTGCCGGCGACATTCTCGACCACAGGATGATGCTGAACGCCGGCGCCTACCTGCCGGTCGATGGCGACATGATCCCGACCGGGGTGGTCAAGCCGGTTGACGGCACGCCGTTCGATTTCCGCCAGGCGCGGCCGCTGCGCATGGAGACCGAGGGCGAACAGCTGCCTTACGACCAGAATTTCTGCCTTGCGTCGACACGCGGGCCGCTCAAGCAGGCGGCATGGACGCAAGGCACCAGTTCCGGTGTCGAGATGGAGGTCTGGACCACCGAGCCCGGCGTCCAGCTCTATACCGGCCAGTATGTGACGCCGCGCACCGGGCTGGAAGGGCGGAACTACAAGGCCTTTTGCGGTTTCTGCCTCGAGCCGCAGGTGTGGCCGGATGCGCCGAACCGGCCCTATTTCCCGCAGGCAACGCTGTGGCCGGGCGCGATCTACCACCACGTCACGGAATACAGATTTCGGCTACCCTAGTTTTTTCAGCCTTTAGCCTTCGAAAGCGGTTCGCAGCGTCTCGAACGGCGCCAGCGCGCCGCGTACCTGCACCACGGCAGCGGCGACGCGATGGGCACGGCGCGCGGCTTCCAGCGGGTCATGGCCGGCAAGACGAGCCGCAAGGTAGCCGCCATTGAAGGAATCACCGGCGCCTGTCGTATCGGCGGGAGCGGCGACATGGATCGCAGGGACTTCGCGTAATGTTCCTCGTTGGGCAACCAGCGCCGGCGCTTCGCCATTCTTGACGACGACCTCGCCAACCAGTTGCCCGAGTCGCTCTGCGGTCGCTTGCGGTGTTGCGTCGCCAAACAGCATCTGCTCGTCGGGGAAGGTCGGCAACGCGATGTCGGTGACAGCAAGGGCTTCGACGATCGCTGCCTGCGCATCCTCGCGATTGCGCCAGAGCCGCGGCCGGTAGTTGGGGTCGAAGGCGACAAGTGAACCGACCGAGCGCGCCTTGGCGACAGCAGCCAGCAATGTGGCGCGTGCGGCATCGTCCAGAATTGCCAAAGTGATCCCGGAAAAATAGACAAGCGCCTGATTTTCAAGATTTTTCGCCAACGCAGCCGGGTCCGAGGCAAGCTGCCGCGCGGCGGCGTCGGAACGCCAATAGGTGAAGGAACGCTCGGCGCCGGTCAGTGTGATGGCATAGAGGCCGGGCCGCGCGCCCGCTATGACCGGGCTGGAGCCGATGCCGATGCCGTTTTCAGCCAGGAAACCGATCTGGCCTTGCGAGAAGGGATCGTCGCCGAAGGCCGAGACATAGGTTGCCGGCCGCTCAGTGCTCAACGCATGCAGCGCCCACAGCGTGTTGAACGTGTCGCCGGCAAAGCCCATGCGCCAGTTCGGTCCCGTCTGGCCCGACAGTTCGAGCATGCATTCGCCGATCGAGGCGACGCCGGTTCCCGCCATCTACAGTCCTCCAGTGATCTTGGTGCTGTAGCTTTTTGCCATCGGCAGCGCCATGCTTGGCAAGCAGGGTTTTTTCCGCCACAGCGTTTTCCCACAGGCTGGCGGGATGCGATCCGTTCGGCAGAGCGTTGTCTGCAGAAGAGGAACCGGTTTGGTATCGATATGGCGTTATCTTCTGGCAGGTCTTGGTCTGGCTGCCTTGCTGGTCGGCATTCTCGCGGTCGTCTATCTGACGGCGCCGCGGTCCGCGCAGCCTGCCGGCCCGGATGTCTCGCGTACGAAGAAATCCGAAAATGGGCTGTACATGGCCAGCTTCGTGCCGGAACGGGGCGTGGTGCGGCAGGGCGAACTGGAATCCTGGCTGCTGACCCTGAAAACAAAGACTGGGGCTTCGGTGGAGCGCGCCGCGATCGCCATCTCCGGCGGTATGCCGCAACACAATCACGGCCTGCCGACCAGCCCGCAGGTCACCGATTACCTGGGCGAAGGCCGTTACCGCATCGAGGGGCTGAAATTCACGATGAGCGGCTGGTGGCAACTTCGTTTCGCCATCTCGTCCGGCGCCGGCTCCGACACAGTACTGTTCAACGTGGTGCTGTGAGCGATCGATGAAGCGCCTTTTCTGCTTTCTGGCGCTGATGGTGGCCGTTATCCTTGCCGGCTGCGGCAAGCCTGACTTTTCCGACGCCGAGAAGAAAACCATCGCCTCGCTGGCGCTGTCGAGGTTGCCGCCCCTGAAGCCCGACACCACCAACCGTTTTGCCGACCTGCCGGCGGCCGCCGCACTCGGATCGACGCTGTTCTTCGACCTGGGTATGAGTCGCGACGGCACGGTGTCCTGCTCAACCTGCCACAAGATCGACCGCCAGTTCCAGGACGACCTGCCGCAAGCGGTCGGCGTCGGCCACACCAACCGGCGCACCATGCCGCTGGCCGGCGTGGCGCGCGATCCCTGGTTCTTCTGGGATGGCCGCCGCGACAGCCTGTGGGCGCAAGCACTGACGCCGCTTGAAAATCCGCTGGAGCAGGCAGGAAACCG
>NZ_RZRQ01000345.1:0-5959 GCF_003997785.1 Mesorhizobium sp. M7D.F.Ca.US.004.01.2.1
GGCTCTTATGGTGGTGATCGCGGCGATTGTCTACAAATCCCGCAAAGCATCTCCTGAGAACCCGCCGTTGGCCGGCGATATCCAGACACCCGCCGGCGAACCGGTCAGCGGCGACATCGTGCTGCCGATCGGCGCCAAGGTGGTCAGCCAGTCGCTGTCCGGCAATCGCCTCTCCATCGACGCCGAACTTGCCGACGGCAACCGCACGATCTTCGTCTACGATATCGCCGAGCGCCGCCTGATCGGCCGCTTTGCGATCCGCAACAAATGACCGGTCAGCAACGATGAACAAGCCTCAGGCATGACCGGGTTCGCCGAACATCGCCGTGTCGCGACCGTGGCCCTGGTCGTCGCCAGCTATGACGAGGCGATAGCCTGGTATGTCGAGCGGCTGGGCTTCCTGCTCGTCGAAGATGTCGATCTCGGCGGGGGAAAACGCTGGGTCACGGTGGCGCCGGCCAATGGCAAAGGCGCCAGGCTGCTGCTGGCCGAAGCTTCCGACGAGGCACAAAGCAAAAGCATCGGCAACCAGACCGGTGGGCGTGTCTTCCTGTTCCTCGAAACCGACGACTTTGCCCGCGACCATAAAGCGATGCTGGAGAAGGGCGTCGAATTCCGTGAAGCACCGCGCTTCGAGCCTTACGGCACGGTGGCGGTTTTCGCCGATCTCCACGGCAATCTCTGGGACCTGATCGAGCCGAAACGCTAGACCTGCAGCCGACTTTTCCCCGACAAGGGAAAGCGGCCGAACCCCAGTTGCTTTTTCCCAGCGCTCAGCCTATATCGCCGGTTCTTGAACGCGCCCATCGTCTAGCGGTCAGGACACCGCCCTCTCACGGCGGGAACAGGGGTTCGATTCCCCTTGGGCGTACCAAGGATTTCAATGACTTAGTCGTACAGGTTTTGAGGATCTGGTCCTGCAGGCCAAAGTTTGACGCGGTCTCCGTTGGATGGCCGGCGTGGCATATGAACAGAACCGGGTGGCAGCAAGTCTCTAGATATGGCCAACCAGCTGCCGGCGATATTTTTTATAGAGCCACTCCATGCGCTTGTACCAAAGTGGCCTTTGTTTGTCGGGGTTTATAGACGTCAGGAAGGCGCCAGTGTGGGTGCCCTGCTCAACAAAAGGTCTCTCGAACCAAAGCACCTCCACGCCCAGCGCCGCGTCGGCACTGTCGATCTCGTGACCGATCGGCCCGGACATCTTGCGTTCGTCAAACCAGGCGCACCTCTCCGCTGCCACGGAGCGGGTGATGATGTAGGAATCGGTGGCTTTGCCGTGGGGGGCTGGATAGAGATGTTGTCCGCGCTTCAACTTGAACGCCGAAATGTAGTAGGTGCCGGCATTGCCGATATAGATAACGGCTTTGCGGTTTGGATCGCCGAGCTCTGCCAGAGCCGCGTTGAATTTTGTATTGAAATTGGCCGCCAGGAACACGTCGTCCTCTAAGACCAGACAATAGTGCTTGTCGGTCTTCAGAAAATCACGCCAGATCCCGATGTGTTTCAAGGAGCAGGACAGTTCCGCCATTTTGAGAGCGCCTGGCGTGGTAAGTCTTTTGACGTCTTCATCAGTAATGTCCGAAACATCCCAGTGAAGGTACCAAGTGGCGGGAATACCATGGCGTCCGATCTGCCTCGCGATGTGCTGTTCTCGGTCCTCATAGCCCTTCTTGACGTGGCAAATACGCACATAGACTTGGTCGGCGGGAAATTTCAGCATGTGATCCATATAGCCACTGGCGTTTTGGAAATCTACGGGCCCTGAACGTTCATAACCACAAAGCGTATTCCGGCGTGCAGTGCTTGCGCGGCACGGCATGTTGCAGCAAGTTGGCTGCATGAAACAACTGGCCTTGGCCCTCCTCGTCTCCGTGTCCCTGATTGCCCAGTGTGGTCCGTCCTTCTCCAAGGACAGCAAGATCACGGGCACCATTCGAGGTTTTGAATGCGGCGACAATTGTTACCTGACCCTTGTCGACCGCAAGAAGGCCGAGCAAGTCGGCCTGTGTTCCGCGCCCGAGTGCGAAAGCTGGAACGAGCAAACCGTGATGCCGTCCCACTACAAGGGAAAACGCGTGACGGTTACAGTCGGGCAGGGGCAGCAGGTCGATGACAGCGGCAACGTCATGGGAGAGATGATGTCTTTCACAAAGATCAGATTTCTCGATTAGCGTGCCGGCATTGGACGCAATTCGCTTTCGATCCTAGACCACGAATCTCTTAGATCTCTCCCTCAATCGCCCGATCCTGACCGCGTTCGTGGCTTCTGGCGCAGCGGGGCCGATTGCATTAGCATCACGTCAGGGATCCTGAGGCTCCAGCGGTGCGCAGAACGCCGGGTGCCGGCAAGATCCGGACGGGCAGTTGATGCCACGGGGGAGAAGGCCAATGCAGAAACTGCAATCGCAGGGCGTCCATCACATCACGCTGGTCGGCGCCGGGCGCCAGACCTCGATCGATTTCTGGGAAGGCGTGCTCGGCATGCCGTTCATCTTCGAGCAGCCCAACCTCGACAAGCCGAGGGAAAGCCATCTTTATTTCGATCCGGGCGACGGCCGGCTGATCACCATCTTCACCGATGAGAGTCGCACGCCGGAGAAGCGGCGCACGCCTACCGATCCGGGTTGTGTCCACCACATCGCCTTTTCGGTGTCGCGCGTGACCTTCCTGCAGGCGGTCGCCCGGCTTGACGAGCGCGGCATCAAGCACAGCGACGTCAAGGATCGCGGCTTCATGGATTCGATTTATTTCGAGGATCCGCTCGGCCTGCTGATCGAGCTCGCCTCCTACCGCTTCGAGCCGCCGGCGGGCTTCACCCATGCCGACGTGCTGATGGAAGCACACAGGCTGCGGGTCGCGCGCGGCGACTACAATATCGCGGAAGTGCATCTGGCCGATGCGATCCAGGCGCTCGTCGAGCGTTCGCGCGCAACCTTGTCTGACGACCGGGCAGCGAAGAACCCATACTGAACAAACCAGAGGGAGGAACAAGATGGCCAAGACAGCGACGAAGAGTGCGAAGAAAACAGCCGCCAAGGCAGCCGCCAAGCCGGCGGCGAAAGCTGCGGCAAAGCCGGCAGCCGCCAAGCCCGCCGTGAAGGCGACGGCAAAAGCCGCGCCCAAGGCCAAGGCGAAGCCGGCGAAGAAACCGGCCGTGAAGCTCAGCATGCTGAAGCCCAGCGTCAACAACATGACTGTCCGGGTGTTCGCGCGCGCGGCCGGGCTGGACACCGCCGAGACCGATGCCTGGGGCCACACCCGTTCGCCGGAATTCATGGCGCGGAACCCCGCCCATTTGACGCCGATGATCGAGGACAAGGGCCTTCCCAGAGGCGTGTTGTGGGAAAGCTGCGCCATCATGCAATACCTCTCCAACAAGCACGGGCTGGAGAAATTCTATCCCAAGGCGCCGGCCAAGCGGGCGATGATCGACAGCGCCATGTTCTACCTGGTCGGTACGCTCTACCCCTATGTGGCGCGCGCCACCTATCCGTTCCTCGGCTTTCCGCAATATGCCGGCGAGGTCGGCCACAGCGACGCCCACCCCGACAGGAAGTCCGAAGCCCAGAAGGCGGCGATGGCCGCGATCGCCGAGCCGCTGGAGGTCTTTCACTCCTTCTTCAGGGATGGCAAGCCGTTCATCGGCGGCAAGAACCCGTCCATTGCCGATATTCGCCTGGCGGCGACGCTCGAATTCCTGGCCGTCATCGACTATCCTCTGCCCAAATGGGCGAAAGACTATGTGGCAGCGGTCGAGAAGAAGCTCGGCAAGGCCTATAGCGAGCCGGCCGGCGACGTGCGCGGCTACATCGCCTATGTGAAGTCGCAGGCCAAGGCCTCAGCTTAAGGATTCGTTAACCAAAGCCCTGTCTACTGGAGGCAATTCGCTTTCGGCCCGCGACCACGGATGTACTGGCGCAGAACGTCGTAGCGATAGGAAAGGTCGGCGCAATGCCGGCCTTTTTTGCTTTCGCACGCCATCTCTTTGTTGACGCAATTCCGGGACGGAAAACCGTTTCATACTTTTCCTGGAATTGCTCTATTGCCGGGGCGCGGTCGAGCAGCGATCGGGCCACGCAAGCCTCGTCCGCTGTCGCTTTTTTGGCGTCAACTTTTGCGGAGAGATATTGTCATTGCCGGCGTTGGCCCTACCATCCATTTTGACAGTCCGGCATGGATTGTCGGTCAGGCGCGAGATGAGGGCTGGCGATGAAAAGCGTTGTGAGGCGGGTTGCGGTTGCGGGCGTGATGCTGGCGAGCGCCATTCATACTTCAGATGCGGCTGAACTGAACACCATGAACGATGTCGGGGCTGCCATCCAGGCATGCTGGACGCCGCCGGCGGATGCCGGAACTGCCAGCGTTACCTTGAGCTTCAGCTTCAAGCGGGACGGCACGCTGATCGGCCCACCGAGGCCGACAGCCATCAAGGTGGATGGCGATGCCAAGGCGAAAAAATCGTTTGTCGATGCCGCAACTACGGCCTTGCAGAATTGCCTGCCCCTGACCTTCTCAGCGAAGCTGGCGCAAGGGATCGCCGGCAACGTGTTCACGTTGCAATTTGCCTCTCCCAAGTAGCTCACGAGCGGCGCAAGCCGCATTGCCAAGATGCGCTTGGCCCGTGCTGCACGGCTCAGTGGTGACTGCGCCTTGCCTTGGCGTGCCGGGCAAGATCGGGCGTCTCGAAGACGTAGTCGTTCCAGGCCGATTCCGGAACCTGGCCGGCCAGATAGCACTCCAGCAACAGGCTTTGCTCGGGGTTGAGAGGCCTTGGTGCGCGCTCGTGATCCAGCCCCAGCGAGTGAAACAGGTTTCTTGTCAGGTCGGAGACAGTGAAGTGGATCGACATCTGCGTTCTCCTTTGGCCATTCAACGCCGGAGACCGGGCAAAGGTTTCAAAAGCACATGGCGGTAACGCCGGATTGACTCCGGCCCGTTGCGCCGTGGCTCTCGGCGATCGTGGGGCTTGCCACATTGTTTTGGAGTTCGTCTCAATCTTGAAATAAAAATGTAATATCCAATTTACATGAGGCGACTTAATACACCAGGCGAAAATCTCTTCAGGTTGAAAAGCTTGTAGAAATTAGGTGTTACTTATTTAGCCGAAACTTGCCGAAGTCAAGGATTGTAATTCCAGGTTCTCTGCAACAAGGACCAAGTCGTCCCGATGATCCGTTTCTGGCCTCTCATGATGATCGTGCTGATATCGCTGGCGGTGGTTTTGTTCGGTACGCTTTCGTCCTACGCGGACAGCTGCGGCGCGATCAGAAGCCAGTTGCTTTCGGCCGGCCGCAGCGGCGGGGCGAGCCCGGAGCTTGGCCAGCTGCGCCGGCAACTTGCCGCCATCCAGACTATCGAGAGACAGCGACAGTGCTCGGCGAAAAGTTCGCTCGGTGGCCTCTTCAACGCTTGCGCCGATCTTGCCAGGAGCCGCGCGGATGTGCAGCGCCGGATCGCTGCCGCGGCGAATTCGGACCGGGACACATCGGGCCTGCAGGCGCGCTTCGTCGCGCTTGGCTGCGCGCCTTCTGCAAAGCAACGGCCGGCGCGCGCCGCGCCCGGCACCCAATCGGCGGGGGCCACGCTCGGCGGCAATGCGATGCTGTTTTGCGTGCGCCTGTCGGACGGGTATTTCTTCCCGGCGCCAAAGTCGCAATTCGCGGCCAGCGGCGATCTGAAGGAGACGGCCGATCAGTGCCGTTACATCTGTGATGATCCCAGCGTCGACCTCTACACGTTGAGCGACGCCAGCCTCGAAACCGACCAGATGGTCGCGCTCGATACGCGCAAGCCGTATACCGAGCTGCCGGCGGCCTTCAGATACCGCGATGACGCGAGTTTCAAGGCATGCGACGTCAAGCGCTACTACCAGCGGGTCACCGAACTGCGAGCCAGGACGGTGACCCCCGCCGACATGAGCAACGCCATCATTCCGCTGCCGACGGTAAAGCCGGAT
>NZ_RZRQ01000346.1:0-5928 GCF_003997785.1 Mesorhizobium sp. M7D.F.Ca.US.004.01.2.1
CCTGCAGCGGCTTGCGGATGGTCTCATTGTAGACCTGCTTGAGGCGCGGCGTGTTCTGAGCCTTGGACTGTTTGCTTTCAGCCTTGGGCTTCGTGGTTTGAGCCTTAGCCATTGATGACTTCTCCCGAGCGCTTGGCGACGCGCACCTTCTTGCCGTCCTTCTGGAAGATGAAACCGACGCGGGTCGGCTTGCCATCCTTGGGGTCGGCCAGCGCGATGTTCGACAGCTGGATCGGCGCTTCCTTGGTGATGATCCCGCCCTCTTGGGACTGGGACTGCTTCTGGTGACGACGGATCATGTTGACGCCGCGCACCAGCGCGGTGTCTTCCTTCGGCTGTACCGAGAGGACTTCGCCCGAACGGCCCTTGTCCTTGCCGGCCAGCACGACGACCTTGTCGCCTTTTCTAATCTTTTGCATTGGTCCGGCTCCTTACAGCACTTCAGGCGCGAGCGAGATGATCTTCATGTGGTTCTTGGCGCGGAGTTCGCGCGGAACCGGTCCGAAGATACGCGTGCCGATCGGCTCTTTCTTGTTGTCGACGAGAACGGCCGCGTTCTTGTCGAAACGGATCACGCTGCCGTCCGGGCGGCGGATGTCCTTGGCCGTGCGAACCACGACCGCCTTCATCACATCGCCCTTCTTTACGCGGCCGCGCGGAATGGCTTCCTTGATCGACACCACGATGATGTCGCCCACAGAAGCGTATTTCCGCTTCGAGCCGCCCAGCACCTTGATGCACATGACACGACGGGCGCCGGAATTATCCGCGACGTCGAGGTTTGTTTGCATCTGAATCATGACTGGCCGCCTTCTTCTTTTCTAACGGGATGGGCTCAAAGCCCCTCCCCGGTCTGTCCAAAATTCGTTGTTTACGCCTGGTCCGAAGACACGACGATCCAGCGCTTATCCTTGGAAATCGGCTTCGATTCCTGGATGAACACCTGATCGCCTACCTTGTGGGCGTTGTTCTCGTCGTGCGCCTTGTACTTCTTGGTCATGCGCACGGTCTTCTTCATCACGGGATGCGTGAAGCGCCGTTCGACCTTGACGACAACCGTCTTCTCGTTCTTGTCGCTGACGACGGTGCCCTGCAGAATGCGCTTTGGCATGGTTTTCGTCCTTAAGCCTTCTTAGCCGCGGACTTTTCCGCAGCGATGGTCTTGATACGCGCAATGTCCTTACGGACCTGTCTCACGCGCGCGGTCTTCTCGAGCTGGCCGGTGGCCTTCTGGAAGCGCAGATTGAACTGCTCCTTCTTCAGGCTGGCCAGGTCGTCGGTCAGCTGGTCCTGGGTCTTGGTCCGGATGTCTTCGGCTTTCATATCAGCCCGTCCTTATTCTGCGATGCGCTGCACGAAGCGCGTCTTGACCGAGAGCTTGGCCGCGCCGAGACGCAGTGCCTCACGGGCGGTTTCTTCATTGACGCCGTCGATCTCGAACATGATGCGGCCCGGCTTGACGCGCGCCGCCCAATAATCGACCGCGCCCTTGCCCTTACCCATGCGGACTTCGGTCGGCTTCGAAGTGACCGGCACGTCCGGGAAAATACGGATCCAGACGCGACCAGCGCGCTTCATTTCACGAGTGATCGCGCGGCGGGCCGCCTCAATCTCACGTGCGGTGACGCGGTTCGGCTCAAGCGCCTTCAGCCCGAAACCACCGAAATCCAGGTTGGTGCCGCCCTTTGCGGTGCCATGGATACGGCCCTTGAACTGCTTGCGGAACTTTGTGCGCTTTGGCTGCAGCATCGTTCTAACTCCAAATTCCTAAATGTCTCAGGCGTTTTCGCGACGACGACCGCGTTCGCGATCACCACCACCGCCATGCGCTGCATCGCTTTCGCTGGCCCGACGCTCCGAAGCCATCGGGTCGTGCTCAAGGATCTCGCCCTTGAACACCCAGACCTTGACGCCGCAGATGCCGTAAGCGGTGTGCGCTTCGGCCGTGCCGTAGTCGACGTCCGCACGCAGCGTATGCAGCGGCACGCGGCCTTCGCGATACCATTCCATGCGCGCGATCTCGGCGCCGCCGAGACGGCCGGCGCAGTTGATGCGGATGCCTTCGGCACCGAGGCGCATCGCCGACTGAACGGCACGCTTCATGGCGCGGCGGAACGCAATACGACGCTCGAGCTGCTGGGCAATCGACTGAGCGACCAGGGTCGCGTCGATTTCCGGCTTACGCACTTCAACGATGTTGAGGTGCGTCTCGGACTTCGTCATCTCCATCAGCTTCTTGCGAAGCTTCTCGATGTCGGCGCCCTTCTTGCCGATGATCAGACCTGGGCGCGCGGCGTGAATGGTGACGCGGCACTTCTTGTGCGGACGCTCGATCACGACCTTCGAGATGGCAGCCTGCTTGAGCTCCTTCTCGAGATACTTGCGGATCTTGATGTCCTCATGCAGCAGCTTGCCGTACTCGCCGGTGTTCGCGAACCAGCGCGAATCCCAGGTGCGGTTGATGCCGAGGCGAAGACCGATCGGATTGACTTTCTGGCCCATTATGCGGCCTCCCCTTTTTCTTCGACTTCACGAACGACGATCGTGAGGTGCGAGAACGGCTTCTCGATACGGCTGGCGCGACCACGGCCACGGGCATGGAACCGCTTCATGACGATCGACTTGCCGACATAGGCTTCCGCCACGATCAGTGCATCGACATCCAGGTCGTGGTTGTTTTCCGCGTTGGCGATTGCCGATTCCAGCGTCTTCTTGACCGTGCCGGAAATCCGCTTGGCCGAGAATTCGAGATCGGAAAGCGCTGTCGCGACCTTCTTGCCGCGGATCAGCGCGGCAACGAGGTTCAGCTTCTGCGGGCTGATACGGATCGTGCGCAATACGGCGCGCGCTTCGTTATCAGCAAGCCTGCGCGGAGCTTTGGCCTTGCCCATGATTATTTCCTCTTCGCCTTCTTATCCGCGCCGTGACCGTAATAGGTCCGGGTCGGAGCGAATTCACCGAACTTGTGACCGACCATGTCCTCGTTCACCGAGACGGGAACATGCTTCTGGCCGTTGTAGACACCGAAGGTGAAGCCGACGAACTGCGGCAGGATGGTGGAGCGACGGCTCCACATCTTGATCACCTCATTGCGACCACCTTCACGAACCTTGTCCACCTTCTTGAGAAGGTAGCCGTCAATGAAGGGGCCTTTCCAAATCGAACGAGTCACTTGGCGTTACCTCTTCTTAGCTCTTGCGCTGATGGCGCGAGCGCAGGATGAACTTGTCGGTCGCCTTGTTGGACCGCGTCTTCTTGCCCTTGGTCGGCTTGCCCCAGGGCGAAACCGGATGGCGGCCACCCGAGGTGCGGCCTTCGCCGCCGCCGTGCGGATGGTCGACCGGGTTCATGGTCACGCCGCGATTGTGCGGGCGCTTGCCACGCCAAACCGTGCGACCGGCCTTGCCGTCGTTGATGTTGCCGTGGTCCGGATTGGACACAGCGCCGACAGTGGCCATGCAGGAGCCGTGAACGACACGCTGCTCGCCCGAATTGAGGCGCAGGATCGCCATGCCCTGGTCACGACCGACCAGCTGACCGTAACCACCTGCCGAACGGGCGACCTGAGCGCCCTTGCCCGGCTTCAGCTCGATGTTGTGGACGATGGTGCCGACCGGCATCGAAGCCAGCGGCATCGCATTGCCCGGCTTCACGTCGACCGATTCACCGGACACGATCTTGTCGCCGGGAGCCAGACGCTGCGGAGCGATGATGTAGGACAGCTCGCCATCGTCGTACTTGATCAGCGCGATGAAGGCAGTGCGGTTCGGATCGTATTCAATGCGCTCGACCGTGCCGACGACGTCGAACTTGCGGCGCTTGAAGTCGATGATGCGGTACGAACGCTTGTGACCACCGCCGATGAAGCGGGCGGTGATGCGGCCGTGGTTGTTGCGGCCGCCCGACTTGGTCAGGCCTTCGGTCAGACCCTTGACGGGCTTGCCCTTGTAGAGGCCCGAGCGGTCGACGATGACCAGCTGACGGGTGCTGGGCGTTACCGGGTTGAATTTTTTCAGTGCCATGTTTCTGTCCTCGCGGCCTTGCTCAGAGACCCGTCGCGACGTCGATCGACTGGCCATCGGCCAGCGTCACAATCGCCTTCTTGACGTCGCTCTGGCGGCCAACCGTGCCACGGAAGCGCTTGATCTTGCCCTTGCGGACAAGCGTGTTCACGGCCATCACCTTGACGCCGAACAGCGCTTCGACGGCGGCCTTGATTTCCGGCTTCGACGCCTTCTTGGCGACGTTGAAGACGACCTGGTTCTGCTCGGAGGCCATGGTCGACTTTTCGGTGATCGCCGGCGAGACGATCACGTCGTAATGACGAAGGTCGGTCATTTAAAGCGCTCCTCGAGAGCCTCGACGGCGGCCTTCGAAAGGACCAGCGTGCCGCGGCGCAGAATGTCGTAGACGTTGATGCCCTGAATGGGCAGCACGTCGATGTTGGGGATGTTCGTCGCCGCCAGCTTGAAGTTCTTGTCAAGCTCGGCGCCGCCGATCAGCAAAGCGTTGGTCAGGCCCAGCGTCGCGAAATTCGCGATCAGCGCCTTCGTCTTGGCCTCGGTCAGCTTCAGCTCGTCGATGATGATGATCGACGCGCTCTTGGCCTTGGCCGAGAGAGCATGCTTGAGGCCGAGCGCGCGAACCTTCTTCGGCAGTTCGTGCTCGTGGCTGCGAACGACCGGGCCGTGGGCCTTGCCGCCGCCGCGGAACTGCGGAGCGCGTGCCGAATGGTGACGGGCGCGGCCCGTACCCTTCTGCTTGTACATCTTGGCGCCGGTGCGCGCGATCTCGGCGCGGCCCTTGGCCTTGTGGGTGCCCTGCTGCTTCTTGGCGAGCTGCCAGCGCACGACGCGCTGCAGGATGTCTTCGCGCGGATCAAGGCCGAAAATCTCGTCGGAGAGTTCCACCTTGCCGGCGTCCTTGCCGCCCAGCGTTGTGATCTTGAGATCCATTATTCCGCTCCCTCTGTGGCCGGAGCCTCGTTCTTGGCGCCACTTTCGGCAGCGACGGCGCGGATCGCGGCAGGCTTCGGCGCATTGGCCGGCAGCGCCACCTTGGCCGCATCGCGGACCAGGATCCAGGCGCCCTTCGATCCGGGAACCGCACCGCGGATCAGGATCAGGCCGCGGTCGGCGTCGGTCGATACGATCTCGACATTCTGCGTGGTGACGCGGGTGTCGCCCATGTGGCCAGCCATATGCTTGCCCTTGAACACCTTGCCCGGGTCCTGGCGCTGGCCGGTCGAACCGTGCGTACGGTGCGAAACCGAGTTACCGTGCGTTGCACGGCCACCGCCCATGTGGTGGCGCTTGATGACGCCCTGGAAACCCTTGCCGATCGTCGTGCCCGTCACATCGACCTTCTGGCCGGCGACGAAGTGCTCGACGGTGATCTCGGCGCCGACATCGATCATGTTGTCGGCGGAGACGCGGAACTCGGCAACCTTCGCCTTCGGCTCGACGGAAGCGGTCGCGAAATGGCCGCGCATCGCCTTCGACGTGTTCTTCACCTTGGCCAGGCCAACGCCGAGCTGAACGGCGGTGTAGCCATTCTTCTCTTGCGTGCGCTGGGCCACGACCTGGCAGTTCTCCATCAGGAGAACGGTGACGGGAACATGTTCCCCGGCATCGTTGTAGATGCGGGTCATTCCCACCTTCTTTGCAATCACACCTGAACGCATCGGTTCAATTCCTTTAGAGTTCCGGGCCGGGGGCACCGCCCCTTACCGCGCTCTCATTCCCTTAGAGCTTGATCTCGACGTCGACGCCGGCGGCCAGATCGAGCTTCATCAAAGCATCGACCGTCTGCGGGGTCGGATCGACGATGTCGAGCAGACGCTTGTGCGTGCGCATCTCGAACTGCTCGCGGCTCTTCTTGTCGACGTGAGGCGACCGATTGACCGTAAACTTTTCGATCCGCGTCGGC
>NZ_RZRQ01000347.1:0-5912 GCF_003997785.1 Mesorhizobium sp. M7D.F.Ca.US.004.01.2.1
GATTGAAGGCGACGACGAACGCCCAGAAGAGCCGAGGCAGCCTCATCGCGAGCAGCGCTAGCATGGCCAGCAGCCCTGTTGCAAAGTCACCATAAGCGGCGAACACGGCGAAGCCGGCTGGGAGATCGGGGCTCACGACGCCCGGCAGGATGAAGACGAGCCCGAAGAAGCGGAAGCTGTGCAGAGTGGCGATGGCTCGCTGCGCCGCGACCCGGTCCATTGAGCTCAGCCAGGGCCAGATGTATGCACCGAAGCAAAGCAGCCACGCGACATAACCTAGAATTAGATGTGTCTGGAAAACGAATTCCGTCGACATTCGGGTCTCCTGTCAGCTGTTGGTCGATGCTGCCTCGAACACCGCGGTCAGAATGCCGAGCCGGCCTTCCATGAGATTTCGTCCCAAATTGGCCGTAAGCTCGGCAAAGTCCGGTCCCATTACAACGCCGAGATTTGGCGAAGGCGGCGGACCGGACGCACGCAACTGCCTAAACCAGGCCTTGGCAACCTCGGTGTCATCTTGCCATGCCAGCATGCTGAAGCCGGCCGGTTCGATCGCCTCACGTGTCGCGTCGACTGTCAGGAGGAAGCTCGTCGCCGGCGTTCGCGCCCAGGGAAGCGGATAGTGCGGCTCACCGCCAGACAACACGACGTCGAATGTGGCAAATCTGCCGCCTGGCTTCAGCATGCGCCTGATTTCGCGATAGAGCAGCACTCTGTCGGAGATGTTCATCGCCACATGCTGCAGCAGCGCCATGTCGAAACGACCATCATCGAATGGAAGCTCCAGGGCGCTGGCGGCCTGGAACGACAATTGCCCGCTCTGCCCCGTGCGCTCGGTCAGATAGCGCGCGGCATCCACGAAAGGGTCGCTGAGATCTACGCCAGTAACCCGACAGCCATAGGTCGCGGCCAGAAAGCGCGCCGGCCCGCCGATGCCCGAGCCGACGTCCAGAACTGACATGCCCGGGGCGATGCCCGCCAATTGGGCAAGCTCCGCGGTCGCGGCAAGTCCACGGGTGTGGAATTGGTCGAGAACGCCCAATTGCTGTGGCGTAAGAAGCTGATCCTCCGGGCCGAGGGCAGCCAGCACCGTCTTCAGCCGCCCGGTCAGGCCGGTCGCGCGATAGTGGTCGCGCACGCCATCAAGTCCATCGGTCATTGCAGGATGTCTCCAGTGTTCATCTCTCCTACTTAGATCCGCTTCCATAATTCGACTATCCGGTATAATCACAACAACCTATGAAGCAGAACTACACAGTCCGGCACGGTGCGCTGGAGGGGGTCGAGGTTTTCCTGGCTGTCGCCCGGCGCCGCAACTTCCGCCGTGCCGCTGCCGATCTCGGCGTGACGCCGTCCGCCGTGAGCCAAGCGGTGCGCACGCTGGAGGCCCGCATGGGTGCGGCGCTGTTCGTGCGCACGACGCGGAGCGTCGGGTTGACCGAGGCTGGTCAACGGTTCTTCGATCGTGCCGGCCCTGCCTTCGAGGAACTCGTCGCGGCAGGCGAGGCCGCGCGCGATGTCGGCCAACGGCCAACCGGGTTGCTGCGCCTGTCCGTACCTCGCGCCGTCGTGCCGTTGATCCTGGAGCCGGTGATCGCGTCGTTCTGCCAGGCCTATCCCGAGATCGAACTGGAGATCGCCGCGAGCGACGAGATGGTCGACCTCGCCACCGGCGGGTTCGATGCCGGCATCCGCCTTGGCCAGTTCATCGCGCCCGACATGGTCGCTGTGCGGCTGACGCCGTCGTTCGTTCGTGATCGTCGGCAGCCCAGACTATCTCGAGCACCACGGCCACCCCGAGCGTGTCGAGGACTTGCGCCACCACGCCTGCTTGCGCTTGCGCCGCTCAAACGGCGCCATCGCGCCCTGGTCCTTCGTCGACGGCAACGGGGAGATCGAAGCGATGGTCTCAGGCCCGCTGATCGCGCACGACTATCCGACATTGCTCGGGGCCGCGATGCAGGGCATTGGGCTGGCACAGGTGCCGCGACCCGTCGCCGAAGGTCCGATAGCCCAGGGAAAACTCAAATCGGTGCTCGACGGCGTCGCCGCCACGACACCGGGCGTCTTCCTCTATCATCCCGGCAAACGCCAAATCCTGCCGAAGCTGCGCGCCTTTATCGACCACCTCAAATCCGCGGTCTGAGGTAACGAAGGATGCCGCCCCCTTGGCGCTTCGCTTGCACCAAAGCTCTCATGGTATAAATATCAGAAATACATAAGTAAAAAATACTACAAGATGGACCATTCCGGTCAAGAACGTCGTTCTTTCAGTACTGAAGCTTACATTGCATATGAAAAGCGCCAAGACCAAAAGGACCGCATCAGCAGCCGGCAGCCCCAGGGTCAGTCCTCTCCCCGTCAGCAGGCTGGCGGCTGCGACTCCCGGTATGGTCAGGCCGATCGTGGCGCAAGCCGAACCCATCGCGACATTCAAGCCGCGCTGCAGCTCGTTGTTGAGTGAAGCGCGCACCGCCGAAATGGCCTCCGGCATCAACACCAGCCCCGCGATCATTGCCCCCACAATGCTGTCAGCCTGGGTCACCTGGTAGGCAACGAGCGTATCTTCGACGCTTGCCGCGACCTGCTCGGCGAGCATGACAATTCCGATCAGGCCGACCATCAGCAACAGAGCGCTGGCAGAGACGTTCTCGTGAGGGGCAGCGCGCACCGAAACGCCGTGTGGTTGTCCCTGGATAAAGTCTTCCCGGTGCCGGACGGTCTGCGCGAACACGAAGCTTGCATAGAGCAGCACTGAAAGGACGCTGACGAAACCAAGTTGGGCTGCCGAAAACGTGCCGGGATCCGTGGTCTGGGTGTAGGTCGGCAGAATAAGCGTCATGACGGTCAGCGCGATCAGAACCGCCAGATAGGCACTGGTCCCTTGCCGCACGATGGCCTGCTTGCGATGACGCCAGCCGCCAAGCGCGAGACACATGCCGACAACGCCGGTGGATGCGATCATCACCGTCGAGAAGACGGACTCCCGTGCCAGCGTCGGGTTGTTCTCTCCATGCAGCATCATGGAAACAATGATCGACACTTCGATCGCCGTGACGGCAAACGTCAGCACCAGCGTGCCGTACGGCTCCCCTACCCGCCGAGCTACCGCCTCGGCGTGGTCGAGCACGACGAAAATGGTGACGAACATGATCGCACTCGAAAGCGCTCCGACAAGGACTCTGGTGCTCGGCGAACCTACGTCTACCGACAGCCCGCTGGCTCTGACGGCGACAGCCATCACCAAGGCGGCCAGCGGCATCGCATAAGAAGTCACCGATCGTCCGAAACCGCTCATGCAAGCCCCTGTGCGTTTCTGCGAACCTTGGCTGCATTCGCGCACCGACAGATCAAAGCGTTCACCCGTTCAGGCCGTCTTCTGCGCCACCAGTCCCAGCTCTTCCACCATCGCCTGACGCATCAGGAATTTCTGCGGCTTGCCGGTCACCGTCATCGGCAATTCGGTGCGGAAGCGGATGTGGCGCGGGACCTTATAGTGGGCGATCTGGCCGGCGCAGAGAGCCTTGATCTCCTGCTCAGTGGCGATCTGGCCGGGCTTGAGCACGATCCAGGCGCAGAGTTCCTCGCCATATTTGGCGTCGGGAATGCCGAACACCTGCACCTCTCTGACCTTGGGATGGCGGTAGAGGAATTCCTCGACTTCGCGCGGATAGACGTTCTCGCCGCCGCGGATGACCATGTCCTTGACCCGGCCGACAATGTTGCAATAGCCCTCGGCATCGATGGTGGCGAGGTCGCCGGTGTGCATCCAGCCGTCGGTATCGATCGCCTCGCGGGTCTTCTCCTCGTCGTCCCAATAGCCCTTCATCACCGAATAGCCGCGCGTGCAAAGCTCGCCCGGCGCGCCGACGGCGACGGTGGCGCCATCGGCGTCGACCGCCTTGACCTCGACATGAGGGTGGATGCGGCCGACGGTCGAGACGCGCTTTTCCAGCGGGTCGTCGACGCCGCTCTGGAATGAGACCGGGCTGGTCTCGGTCATGCCATAGGCGATGGTCACTTCTTCCATATGCATCAGCGACACCACCTTCTTCATCACCTCGATCGGACAGGGTGAGCCGGCCATGATGCCGGTGCGCAGGCTGGAGAGATCGAAGGAATGGAAATCCGGGTGATCGAGGAGCGCCACGAACATGGTCGGCACGCCATAGAGCCCGGTGCAGCGTTCCTGCGCTACAGCCTTCAGCGTCGCGCCGGGATCGAACCCCTCGCCCGGGAATACCATGGTGGCGCCTTTCGACACGCAGCCCATCGTGCCCATCGACATGCCGAAGCAGTGATAGAGCGGCACCGGGATGCAGAGCCGGTCGTCGACGGTCAGCTTGATCGCCGAGGTGACGAAATTGCCGTTGTTGACGATGTTGTTGTGGGTCAGCGTCGCGCCCTTGGGCGCGCCCGTGGTGCCTGAGGTGAACTGGATGTTGATGGCGTCGCCGGGCTTCAGCCCCTCCGAGATGCGGTCGAGGCTGTCATGCTCGTCGCGGCCGGCCATGGCCAGCACGTCGCCGAAATTGAACATGCCGGGCGAGTTCTCGTCGCCCATGCGGATGACGATCTTCAGCGCCGGCAGTTTTTGCGCCTTGAGCTTGCCCGGCGTGGCCTTCGCGATCTCAGGCGCCAGCGCCTCGATCATGCCGAGATAATCCGAGGTCTTGAATTTGGCCGCCGTGACCAGCGCCTTGCAGCCGACCTTGTTCAAGGCGTAGTCGAGCTCGGTCAGCCGATAGGCGGGGTTGATGTTGACCAGGATCAGGCCGATGCGGGCGGTGGCGAATTGCGTCACCAGCCATTCCCAGCGGTTGGGCGACCAGATGCCGACGCGATCGCCCTTTTCGAGGCCAAGCGCCAGGAAGCCGGCGGCCAGCGCGTCGACCGTGTCCGACAGTTCGCTCCAGGTGAAGCGCTTGTCCTGGTCGACGAAGACGGCGGCGTCTTGCGTGGCATATTTGCTGGCTGTGTCGGAAAACAGCGCGGGAATTGTCTTGTTGAGCAGCGGCACCGTGCGCTCGCCTGAGACATGCGCCTTGCCGTCGACGGGTGCCACGAAGGTGCCGCCATTGCGCGCTCCGCGTCCGCGCAAATTGGTGGCGTTCTTCAGCTCGTCGAGATTGACTGGCATCGCTCTCTCCTCCCGGGACTGGCCGAGCCTATCAGCCTGCCGGGATGTAGGAAATCCCGCCGATGGTACTGGGGTCTATGCGGCCGGGGATGCCATCCTGGCGGCAATATCGCGCAGGACCGCTTCATCGGCTGCCACACGTGTCTTGCGCGACGCCACGAGACAGGCCTGCGAGCGCAGGACGAGGCCATCGCCCAGCACCTTGAGATGATTGGCGCGCAGCGTCGAGCCTGACGTGGTGATGTCGACGATGACATCGGCCAGTCCGGCCGCCGGCGCGCCTTCGGTGGCACCTAAGCTCTCGACGATGCGGTAGACTTGGATGCCGTGTTTTTGCGAGAAGAATTGCTGGGTCAATCGCCAGTATTTGGTGGCAATGCGCAGCCGACGGCCATGACGCTGGCGAAAGTCGGCGGCGACGTCGTCGAGATCGGCCATGGTGTCGACGTCGAGCCAGATGTCGGGCACGGCAACCACGACATCGGCATGGCCAAAGCCGAGACGAGCGACGATTTCGGCGCGCGTCTCCCAGTCGGCGAGGTTTTCACGCACCAGGTCCTCGCCGGTGATGCCGAGATCGACGGCGCCCTGGCCGATCTCGCCGGCAATTTCGGAAGCCGACAGGAACACCACTTCGACATTGTCCAGGCCCTCGACGCGGGCGTGGTACTTGCGCTCGTCGCCGGGCAGGCTGACAGCTAACCCGGCCTTGGCCAGCACTTCCAGCGACTGTTCCTTCAGTCGGCCTTTCGACGGAACCGCCAGCGTGATC
>NZ_RZRQ01000348.1:0-5874 GCF_003997785.1 Mesorhizobium sp. M7D.F.Ca.US.004.01.2.1
GTCAGCGTTAGGCACGGTCCTTCGACGTCCTATGCCGCCGTTCGTCAGCACTGGGAAAGCTGCCCGCATTCGCTGGCCAAGGGCGAGGATTTCGTTCTCTACGCCATTCTCGATTTCATCGTCGACAACTACATGCCGGTGCTCGAGCAGATCGAGGACGAAGTCGAGGTGATCGAGGATAGGGTTCTGTTGAAGCCAATGACCGGCCCTGACATCGAGCGGCTCTATATGCTGCGCCGCGATCTCTTGCGCCTGCGCAATGCAGCGCTTCCGCTGGTCGAAGTCTGCCGACGGTTGACCAGCGCCGAGCTGCCGCAGATCCATACAGCCATGCATCCGCTGTTTCGCGACGTGACCGATCACATCCGCACTGTCCAGGAAAAGATCGACAGTCTGCGCGAGGTGCTGGCGTTCGCTTTCGAAGCCAGCCTGCTGGTCGGCCAGAGTCAGGAAACGGCGATCTCCAAGAAGCTCGCCTCATGGGCCGCCATTCTGGCGGTGCCGACGGCGTTCGCCGGCATCTACGGTATGAATTTCAGCGACATGCCGGAACTGAAGATGGAGTACGGCTACCCGATGGTGCTGACCACGATCGCGCTGATCTGCGCGTTCCTCTACTGGCGGTTTCGCAAGAATGGGTGGCTGTGAAGATAGGGCAGTAGGGCAGTAGGGCAGTAGGGCAGTAGGGCAGTAGGGCAGTAGGATGGCATTTCGTGAGCGCAGCTTTCCGCACTCATACTGCCCTACTGCCCTACTGCCCTACTCCCTATTCCCTTGCCTACCGGCTCCGCCGCCGCTCCGATGCCGGCTGGAACGCCACGCGGGCGTGATACTTGCAATAGGGCCCGGTTTCGGCGGCCTCGTTGCCGCAGAAATGGAAATCCTCCGAAAGCGGATCGCCGTTCGGCCATTTGCAGGTCCGCTCAGTCAGCTCGACGAGTTGCAGATGCCGCGAGATCGGCAACACGACATTCTCGACCGGGCGGATGTAGTGGCGTGCCACCGGTTCGGCATCGAACTGCGTCTGCAAGGCCGTCGCGCCGATCGACGTCGTGACATGGCGTGCCGCGGTTGCGGCGCGTGACACCGATTTCTGAACGGTCGATCCTTGCGCCGCCTTCTTTTGGCGTGCCGGCGTGGCGGTCGAGCGTCCGCGGCCCGACAGTTTCAGCCGGTGCACCTTGCCGATGACCGCGTTGCGGCTGACCCCTCCAAGCTGTGCAGCAATCTGGCTCGCGCTCAGACCCTCCGACCACAGTTTCCTGAGAAGTTCTACCCGCTCGTCAGTCCAGTTCATGACCGCGCTCCTCTAAGCGTGCGGCAATCGGAATCCCTTACCGACCCGGCAACATTTGCCGGGGCAGACACCACATATATCTGGTGATTAGGTCCGCCGCACGAAATCTAGTTATTTCTCGACTACAACTACTCTATCCGCTGACTCGGTGACAAGAGTCCCAAGTGCAACACGAATCGGTTTTTTCGGTTTTCCCCAACTTGCCCGGTCGCTTATGAGCCGGCGTCTCGTTAGGGGGCTTGCCGCGCGCCACTACGCGACGTTTTCGTTGACTTCATGGCCGAAAAACACGATAAGCCGCACAGGCCGCCGCTTTGGCGGCTTTTTGATTTTCCGGTACCGGAGACGCATATAATGAGCGGTTCGGCGCTTTACGAGACCTTTGCTCGCGCACCCCTGGCCTTCGACCACGGGGAGGGCACTTGGCTGATTACCGACAAAGGCGAGCGATATCTCGATTTTGCCGGCGGCATCGCCGTCAATTCGCTCGGCCACAGCCATCCGCATCTGGTCGCCGCACTCACCCAGCAGGCCGCCAAGCTCTGGCATGTTTCCAATCTCTATGAGATTCCGGGGCAGAGCCGGCTCGGCGAGCGGCTGGTCGACGCCACTTTCGCCGACAAGGTGTTCTTCACCAATTCGGGCGCCGAGGCGCTGGAATGCGCAATCAAGACGGCGCGCCGCTACCAGTTCGTCAACGGACACCCCGAGCGCTTCCGCGTCATCACCTTCGAAGGCGCCTTCCATGGCCGCACGCTGGCGACCATCGCGGCCGGCGGCCAGTACAAATATCTCGAAGGCTTCGGTCCCAAGGTCGAAGGTTTCGATCAGGTCGGTTTCGACGACATCGACGCCGCTGAAAAGGCGATCACGCCGGAGACGGCCGCCATCCTGATCGAACCGGTGCAGGGCGAGGGCGGTATCCGTCCGGTGCCGACGCAATCGCTGAAGCGGCTCAGGCAATTGTGCGAGCAGCACGGCCTGCTGTTGATTTTCGACGAGGTCCAGTGCGGCATCGGCCGCACCGGCAAGCTGTTCGCGCATGAATGGTCAGGGGTTACGCCAGACATCATGGCGATCGCCAAGGGCATTGGCGGCGGCTTCCCGATGGGCGCCTGCCTTGCCACGGATGAAGCGGCCGTCGGCATGACCGCAGGCGTGCATGGCACCACGTTCGGCGGCAACCCGCTGGCGATGGCTGTCGGCAACGCCGTGCTCGATGTCGTGCTGGAAGACGGCTTCCTCGAAGATGTCCAGCGCAAGGCGCTGCTGCTGAAGCAGGGGCTTGCGTCGGTCGCCGACGAGTTTCCCGAGGTCATCGAGGACATCAGGGGCGCGGGGCTGATGCTCGGCCTCAAATGCGCCATGCCCAACACCAAGGTGAACATGGCATTGCGTGATCAGCACCTGCTGGCGGTGCCAGCCGGCGACAACGTCATTCGCCTGCTGCCGCCGCTCACCGTCACCGATGCTGAGATCCACGACGCGCTCAACCGCATCCGCGCCGGCGCCAAGGGCCTGGCGGAGGCGATCGCCTCCGCCGCCGCGAAGTAATCCGGAACCATTCCTGATGTCAGTTCGCCATTTCACCGACCTTTCCGCCGTCTCTGAAGGCGATCTGCGCTTCATGCTGGACGACGCGGTGGTGCGAAAAGCCCGTCTCAAGGCCGGCGAGCGGACAAAGCCGCTCGAAGGCAAGGTGCTGGCGATGATCTTCGACAAGCCGTCGACACGCACGCGCGTCTCCTTCGACGTCGGCATGCGCCAGCTTGGCGGCGAGACCATCATGCTGACCGGCACTGAGATGCAGCTCGGCCGTTCCGAGACCATCGCCGACACCGCCAAGGTGCTGTCGCGTTATGTCGATGCGATCATGATCCGCACCACCTCGCATGAGCGGCTGCTGGAATTGACCGAGAATGCCACCGTGCCGGTGATCAACGGACTGACCGACGACACCCATCCTTGCCAGTTGATGGCCGATATCATGACCTTCGAAGAGCATCGCGGTCCGGTCGCCGGCAAGACCATCGCCTGGACCGGCGACGGCAACAATGTGCTGCATTCGCTGCTCGAGGCCTCGGCCCGGTTCCGCTTCAACCTCAACGTCGCCGTTCCCGAGGGCAGTGAGCCCGCGCAGAAGCATATCGACTGGTCGCAGGCACATGGCGGCAAGCTGCACTTCACCCGCTCGCCCGAGGAAGCCGTCGATCAGGCCGACTGCATCGTCACCGATTGCTGGGTGTCGATGGGCCAGGAGCATCGCGCCCGCGGCCACAACGTGTTCTCGCCGTACCAGGTCAATGCCAAGCTGATGGCCAGGGCCAAGCCGGACGCGCTGTTCATGCATTGCCTGCCAGCGCACCGCGGCGAGGAGGTGACCGACGAGGTCATCGACGGACCGCATTCGGTGGTCTTCGACGAGGCCGAGAACCGGCTCCATGCCCAGAAGGCCGTGCTCGCCTGGTGTCTTGGCGCATGAAGTGTCTGGGAGCTTGATCTGCGGGGGTGTGATGCCTATTTGCGCCGCATCACGCAAATCAAGCGCGTTTCGACGCATGCGCCCCGGAGGGCGGCATGGCCGCGCCCTGGAGCTTTGTCATGTTGGAAACCTATCAAGTGACTGAACATCACCCCAAACTCGGCGAATTCGGCTACGCCGGCGACGATCACGTCGTGCCGTTCGAGGTCGGCCCGCTCGATGTACGCGGCCGCACCGTCCAGCTCGGGCCGATGCTCGACGCCATCCTCGGCCGCCACGATTATCCCGAGCCGGTCGCCCGCCTGCTGGCGGAGGCCTGTGTGCTGACGGTACTGCTCGGCACATCGCTCAAGTTCGAGGGCAAATTCATCCTGCAGACCCGCACCGACGGGCCTGTCGACATGCTGGTCGCGGATTTCTCCACGCCCTCGGCATTGCGCGCCTATGCGCGTTTCGATGCCGACCGGCTGGAGGCGCTGGTCGCGGCAGGCGAAACGTCGCAGCAGACCCTGCTCGGCAGTGGCGTGCTGGCGCTGACCATTGACCAGGGCGCTCATACGCAGCGCTATCAGGGTATCGTCCAGCTCGATGGCGAGACGCTGGAAGATGCGGCACGCACCTATTTCCGTCAGTCGGAGCAGATTCCGACCGATCTCAGGCTGTCGGTGGCCAAGTTGCTGACGCCCGGCCCCGGCGGCGCCCGCGAGCAGTGGCGCGCCGGTGGCATCCTGGCGCAGTTCCTGCCGCAGTCGCCCGAGCGCATGCGCGTGCCGGATCTGCCGGGTGGCGATGGCGATCCGCGCGAGGAGATCCACGATCCGGCCGACAATTCCTGGCAGGAGTTGCTGGCGCTGCTCGGCACCATCGAGCCGACCGAACTGATCGACCCGACGATCGGCGCAGAGCGGCTGCTCTACAGGCTGTTCCACGAGCATGGCGTGCGCGTCTTCGGCGGCGTTCCTGTCGCCGACCAGTGCTCGTGCTCTCGGGACAAGATCCGCGGTATCCTCGAGGGTTTTTCCGCCCAGGAGATCAAGGACAGCACCGAGGACGGCGGCATCCACGTCGCCTGCGAATTCTGCTCGACGCAATATGACTTCGACCCAGCGGAATTTACTGCTCAGTAGAGAAATCCTTCCTTCCCGTTTACGGGGAGAAGGTGCCCGAAGGGCGGATGAGGGGCAGCGCGAACTTTGGCGAATGGCCGCGCGTTGTCCACTCGGACGTTGTCGTGCATGGGAGATAATCTTCTGGGCTCGGCGCCGCCCCTCATTGCCCTGCCGGGCATTTCTCCCCGTATAGTGACGGGGAGAAAGATGCTAATTCACCGTCCGCCGCGTCCCCGGCAGGTCGAGTGAGAAGGCGGGGATGGCGATGTCGAACGTCTCGCCCCGCTTGTTGCGCATCGTGTAGTGCCCGACCATGATGCCGGATGGTGTCGAGAGCGGGCAACCGGACGTGTATTGGTAGCTGTCGCCAGGATTGAGTTCAGGCTGGTCGCCGACGACGCCGGGGCCGCGTACCTCCTCGACCCGGCCGGTGCCGTCGGTGATGTGCCAATAGCGCGACAACAGCTGCACGAAATCGTCCGACTGATTGTCGATCGTTATCTGATAGCCCCAGACATAGCGGTTCTCTGAGGGATCTGAGCGGTCCTCTAGATAGAACGGCCTGACCTGCACTTCGATATTGCGCGTGACGGCGCTGTACATAAGCGGCTCCAAAACGATCCGGTAACTTTCGGCGCTCCACGCGGGCTGGTCAACGGTGCGCATCCTGTTATTGCGGCCTCTAATGCATGTCGCCCAAAAGTGGCCTCGGTTTTGGGAAAACGACATGCATAAAAACAAGGACCTAAAGCGCGTCGCCTGAATCCGTTCAAACGCGACTCGCTTTAGCGGCAGGTGGCGGGAAAGAATGTCATTTAAGTGACACATGACAATGATGGTGTGCGCCGACCAGTGCCGCGCGACTCGGGCGCTCTGTCGAACTGTTGAATCGGCCGTCCTGCGGACCGGTTTTCTGGAGTGACCGGATCTCGATGGAACTCACTCTCATAGCCGCCACGCTTTCGACTGCTCTCATCCTCTCAAAT
>NZ_RZRQ01000349.1:0-5844 GCF_003997785.1 Mesorhizobium sp. M7D.F.Ca.US.004.01.2.1
CTTCTCGCTTTCGACCCGCGCCTTGATGAACTCGGCTCGCGAGGGCTTCTCGAAACCCGGCACGATCGCGCTCGTGACCAGTTCCATCTGGCCGGCATGGCCAGCATGAAGCGGCGAATAGACAGTCTTCATAGAATTCCTCTCGAAATGCGAAATCAGTCAAGGTTGAGATAGGGGGTCACCAGAGCGAGCCACATTCTTTCCACATCGTCCTCGATGAGGTCGTATGTCCTGCGGTCTCTTTTCAGCCCCACAAGCCGGCAGGCGTGCCCGACGTCCATCATCAGCACGCCGAGCCGGCTGGCGATCTTGTCTTCAAGCGCCGGGTTCACATGCTGCAGCCATGCGGCGTAGAGCGCGATGATCTGCTCGTCATATTCGTTCTGGATCGGCCTGAGGTCGGCGTTGCCTGAAATAGCCTCGATCACCGGCATCAAGCTGGCGTTTTCGAGGTAGAGCCGGGAGGTGTCGATGAAGAGCTTGCGCACTTCCTGCCGAAACTCTTCGCGGTTGGTGGGCGGGGGGACCCTGATGCGCTTCGCGATCACCTCGGGAAAGGATGACAACCAGCGCCGGGCGAGGTCCAGAAGAATGGCTTCCTTGTTGGGAAAGTACTGGTAGACCGAACCAACCGACAAGCCTGCGCGCTGCGCAATAGCTAGCGTCGTCGGCGTCCTGGTTCCTTGCTCCCGGGTCAAGATCAGCGCCGCGTCGAGAATCCTGTCGACCACCTTGCTCGACCGTTGTTGCCGCGGCTGCTTGCGCGGTTCGAGCGCTATCCTGGTTTTGCGGTCGAGACTGCGCTTCACTGCTTGATGTCCTCGTTCCCCGCCAGGTCTCAACACAGGTGCAGGGTGCTGTCCACAATACATTCCATATTCCGCATGTTGACAAACGCGAATAATCAGTCGCATTCTTTATCCACGCTGCCTTCAGGGATGACAAGGGGAATTTCGAAGACAGCGCACTGGCTCCTTTTCGTCCCATGGCGCTGCTCCGGTGGAGTGGCAGGTCGTTGGACAAGAGGGTTGTCAGTGTCAGTCAGTCGTCAAAAGCGCGGAGTCGCGATGTCTGTCACGGGTGCGGGTCATAATGCGGATCTGATCGTCATCAACGGTCGTGTTCAGACCATGGACGATGACAATCCCGCTGCCGAGGCCGTTGCCGTCAAGGACGGCGCCATCATCGCCATTGGCAGCCGCGCCTCCATCGAAGAGCTCAAGGGACCGGCCACCAAGGTGATCGACGCCAAGGGCGGTTCTGTCGTGCCGGGCTTCATCGAAGCCCACATGCACCTGTTTTCGGGTGGGGCTGAACTTGCCCACCTTCAGCTCACGGGTATTCACGGCTTTGAGGCGCTGCAAAAGGCGATCCGCGATTATGCGCCGACGCGGCCCGATGCGAAGATGCTGGTCGGGCAGGGCGTCGACTACACCGTGCTCGGCAGCGAGCGGGTGACGCGCCACCATCTCGATGCCATTTTGCCCGATCGCCCGTTCTGCATGGCCGCGCCCGACCATCACACCATGTGGGCCAACACCAAGGCGCTGGAAATGGCGAGCATCCTGCAGGGGCGCACGCTTGGTCCGGGCAATGAGATCGTCATGGGTGATGATGGTCTGGCCGCAGGCGAATTGCGCGAAGGCGAGGCCTTTGGCCCTGTGCTCGACCTTGCCGGCGAAAGCCGGGTGCGGCTGGGGCTGTCGACAGGCGGCGAGCCGGACCCGATGCCGACAGCGGCGGAGCGGGACGCCGACCGCGACATCATGCGGCGCGGGCTCGCCTGGTGCGCTCGCCACGGCATCACTTCGATCCAGAACATGGACGGCAACCTGTATCAGCTCGAGCTGCTGGCCGAGATCGAGGCCGAGGAAGGCTTGCCTTGCCGCGTCCAGATACCGTTCCACTACAAGAATTTCATGACGCTCGACATGCTCGACAAGGCATCAACGATGACCGAACGCTACAACAGCGAATGGCTGTCGTCGGGCATGGTCAAGGTGTTTTACGATGGCGTGCTCGATTCCTGGACGGCTGTCATGGTCGAGCCCTATGCCGACCGGCCCGACTGGGTGGGCGAGCCTCTGTTCACGCCGCAACAATTCATCGATCTGGCCGTCGCGGTCGACAAGCGTGGGCTGCAGATCGCCGTGCATTCGATCGGCGACGGCGCCGTACGCGCGGTGCTCGACGGTTACGAGGCGGCGCAGAAGGCGAACGGCAAGCGCGACAGCCGTCACCGGGTAGAGCACATCGAGGTCACCACCATTTCGGACGTGCCGCGTTTCGCCGAACTCGGCGTCATCGCCTCCATGCAACCGCCGCATCCGCCCGGTGCCATGGATTTTCCGCTGGAGCCGACGGTGTCGCGCATCGGGCCGGCACGCTGGCCGCTGAGCTATGCGTGGCGGACCCTGAAGGATGCCGGCGCGCATGTCGTCTTCGCATCGGACTGGCCGGTGTCGCCGATCGATCCAATCCTGGGCATTCGGGCGGCAGTGTTGCGCAAACCGTGGGCAGACAGCGACCCGGACCAGAGCTTCTCGCTGCATGAAGCGCTCGCCGCATACACGGTCGAGGGCGCCTATGCCGAATTCACCGAGCACCGCAAGGGCACGCTAAAACCCGGCTACATGGCCGATCTTGTCGTTTTGTCGGCGGATATCGAGAAAACGCCCCCGGCCGATCTGCACAAGGTGCGGCCGGTGATGACGATCTGTGGCGGCAAGATCACCTACCAGGCCTGACAATGGCATGCGGCTTGCTAGCCGCAAATAACTGACTGAACTGTGATTCAATGCCGGGCTTGCCAACCTACCGGCCATGTGGTCACATCGAACAGGGGAAGAGCTCCGCCAGCAAGAGCGGGGTCAACAGTGAGGCGTAATCGTGCCGGACAAACCGGATCGGAATGCGATTGAAGTAGTAAACGTCAGCAAAATTTTCGGGTCAGGTGAGGGGCAAGTCGCTGCCCTCGACACGGTCTCGGTATCCATCCGCGAGAACGAGTTCTTCACGCTGCTGGGGCCATCCGGCTGCGGCAAGACGACGTTGCTGCGGCTGATTGCCGGCTTCGACTTCCCAACCGCCGGTGAAATCCTGCTCTATGGCCAGGATATTGCGCCGCTGCCGCCCTTCAAGCGGCCGGTCAACACTGTTTTCCAGTCCTACGCGCTCTTCCCGCACATGACGGTCGCCGACAATATCGGCTTTGGCCTGGAAATGCTGGGCAAGCCGAAGGCGGAGATCAAGGCGCGCGTCGCCGAGATGCTGAAGCTGGTCAAGATGGAGGCACTCGCCGGTCGTCGCACCAGCCAGATCTCCGGCGGCCAGCAGCAGCGCGTGGCGCTGGCGCGGGCGCTCGCACCGCAGCCGAAGGTGCTGCTGCTCGACGAGCCGCTATCGGCGCTCGATTACAAGCTGCGCAAGGAAATGCAGATCGAATTGAAGCGGCTGCAGCACGAGACCGGCATCACCTTCATCTTCGTCACCCACGACCAGGAAGAGGCGCTGACCATGTCGGACCGCATCGCGGTGATGTCGTCGGGCAAGATCCTGCAGGTCGGCTCGCCCTGGGATATTTACGACAAGCCGGCGGAACGCTTCGTCGCCGACTTCATCGGCGAAACCAACTTCCTCACCGCCGCCATATCAGGCATCGGCAACGGCAAGGCGCGCGCGACGCTCAAATCCGGCACGACCATCGAGGCGACCGTTGCCGAAGGCTTCCAGCCCAAGGACAACGCCACCGTGGTGGTGAGGCCCGAGCATGCCAAGCTGACCAACAGCAAGGGCGACTTGTCGGGCACGGTCGAGAACGTCGTCTATTTCGGCACCGATACGCATATCCATGTCCAGCTCGACAGCGGCGAGGACTTCACCGTTCGCCAGCAGAACACACGCAGCGCCGGCTGCGGTTTCGAGCGTGGTGACAAGGTCGGTATCCTGATCGGCAACGATGCCGCGCAAGTGCTGAAGGACTGATCATGGCGACCGCGGAAGAAGTCGCCAAGGCAGCGGAGCGGCGCGATGTGCGTGACCGCTGGCTTCTGTCAGCACCAGCGCTGCTGGTCATTTTCCTCGCCGCGACCGGCCCCCTGCTGATCGTGCTGGTCTACTCGTTCCTGACGCCGGGCTCCTATGGCGACGTGAAGTGGCAGTTCTCGCCGGAAGCCTGGATCGCGGTGTTTCTGGAACGCGATATCTTCGACGATACGCTTTCGGTTGCCGCCGCCCACGTCACCATCTTCCTGCGTTCGATCAAGCTTTCGGTGGTGACAACCATCGCCACCTTGGCGCTTGGCTTCCCGACCGCCTATTTCATGGCGACGCGCAGTGAAAAGACGCGCGATCTCTGGCTGTTCCTGATCACCATTCCGTTCTGGACCAACCTCCTGATCCGCACCTTCGCGGTGCTGCAGATCATCCGCAACGAAGGCATCATCAACACGATCCTGCTCAAGCTCGGCATCATCTCGGCGCCGATCCAGATCCTCTACACCGACACGGCGATCCTGATCGGCATGGCCTATGTCTACCTGCCGCTGATGGTGCTGCCGATCTATGCCAGCATGGAGAAGCTCGATTTCCGGCTGGTCGAGGCGGGCTATGATCTCTACGCGACACGCTTCCAGGTGCTGCGGCGGATCATCTTTCCGATGGTCAAGCCCGGCGTGATAGCCGGCTCCATCCTGGTCTTCATTCCGGCACTTGGTGCCTATGTGACGCCGAGCGTGCTGGGCGGCGGCAAGAACATGATGTTGTCCAACCTGATCGAATTGCAGTTCGGGCAGGGCCGCAACTGGCCGCTTGGCTCGGCGCTGTCGATCGCCGTTATGATCATCGTCATGGTGGCGCTGCTTGCCTATGTGCGCAATGCCGGCAAGTCGGGAGTGCGGCATGGCTAAAAACTTTTCCATCAAGCATCAGCCAGGATTCACGGCCATCGCCGCGACCTGTTTTATCGTGCTCTATCTGCCGATCATCGTGCTGGTCATCTATGCCTTCAACGCGGCGAGCTCGACCTCCGAATGGGGCGGGTTTTCGCTCAAATGGTTCCAGTCGGCTTGGCAGAACACGCAGGTCGTCGATGCCACCCTGCGTTCGTTCCAGATCGGCTCGATCGCGGCGGTGCTTTCCACCATCTTCGCCACCATGGCGGCGCTCGCCACCACACGCACGGCACCCTATCCCGGCCTCACCTTCAAATATGCGGCAATCAACCAGCCGCTGATGGTGCCCGAGATCGTCACCGGCGTGGCGCTGCTGATCTTCTTTTCGCGCATCAAGATCTTCACCGGCTATTCCGGCATCGGCTATCTGGTCGCCGCGCATACGGCGTTCTGTATTCCCTTCGCCTACCTGCCGATCCGGGCGCGGCTTGAGAATATGGACCTAACGCTGGAGCGTGCCGCAGCCGACCTTTACGCGACGCCCTGGAAAACCTTCCGCCGCATCACGCTGCCGCTTCTGTGGCCGGGCATCCTTGCCGGGCTGATGCTGGCCTTCGTCATCTCGCTCGACGATGTCGTCATCACCGAGTTCGTCAAATCGGGCGGCCAGGACACGCTGCCCACCTACATGCTCGGCCAGATCCGCCGCGGCATCACACCCGAGATCAACGCGATATCGACCGCCTTCCTGCTGCTTTCGGTCGCGATCGTCACGTTGTTTTTCTTCGTCAGCAGGAAACGAGACTGAACCGAAAATGGGAGTTAAAACCATGAACTGGAAGACAACAGCAACCGCCATGGGGTTGGCGTTGCTCGCATCGACGAGCCTGGCGCGCGCCGACGGCGAACTGAACATCTACAATTGGGGCAACTACACCAGCCCCGACCTGAT
>NZ_RZRQ01000034.1:0-30618 GCF_003997785.1 Mesorhizobium sp. M7D.F.Ca.US.004.01.2.1
CGGGTACGCTGGTCCGCAGCTGGTCGTCGACGGTGACGAAGCCGCGCTTGTCGACCTCGACGCCGGCCCTGTCGAGGCCGAGATCGTCGGTGTTGGGCGTCCGTCCCAGAGCCAGCAGCACATGCGAGCCAACCGCCGGTGGTTTGCCGGCCGAGAAGGTCACGGCAATGTCCTTGCCCTGTTTGGCGAAAGCGATGTCGTCGGCGCCGGTATGAACCGATATGCCTTCGTTTTCGAGGATGGACAGGATGGCGGCGGAGACATCCTCGTCCTCGCGGCCGGTCAGGCGCGGGCTCTTCTCGATGACGGTAACTTCGCTACCGAAGCGGCGGAACATCTGTGCGAATTCGAGCGAGATGTAGCTGCCGCCGACGACGATGAGATGGCGCGGCAGCACGTCGAGATCCATCATCGAGGAATTGGTCAGATAGTCGATGTCGTGGATACCGGGCAGGGCGGGCACCGAGGCGCGGCCGCCGGTGTTGAGGAAGATCTTCTCGGCGGTCAGAAGGTCGTCGCCGACGCGCACCGTGTTGGCAGATTCGAAACGCGCATGACCGTGATAGAGCGTGCATTTGTCCATGCCGGCGATCCAGGTCTCGAGCCCGGTGCGCGCGTCGATCGTCACCTTGTCCTTGCGTGCCTTGATCGCCTTGAAATTGACGCCGACTGGACCGCCGAGCGTCACTCCGTAGTCGGCGGCGCGGCGCGCCAGATGCGCGGCATAGGCGCTGGCGACCATGGTCTTGGTCGGCATGCAGCCGGTGTTGACGCAGGTGCCGCCGATCAGCTTGCGCTCGATCAGCGCCACGTTCATGCCGGCGGCATTCAGCCGACCGGCCAGCGAAGGGCCGGCCTGTCCGGCGCCGATGATTATGGCGTCGAAGGTCTTGGCCGTCATACCACCGCCGCTACGATCAGCAGGCCGCCGATAATCGCCACCGCGTCCTCGATGAAGGCGGCGGGCTGATCCTTGCCGAAGGCGGCCGCGAGCCGGCCGCGTGCTTCGGCGCCGCCCAGCGTGCCGATGACAGCGCCGATGGCGCCGGCAATCAGGCCGCCGATGGTGGCGCCACCGGTGGCGCCGATCACCGCACCGGTGAAGGCGCCCATGACAATGCGGGCGCCGAATTGCTGCGGTACCTTACGGCTCGGCGTCGATGGCAACTGGTCGGTGACCAGCTCGACGATGGCCAGGATGGTGAAGATGCCGACAGCCACCCAATGGCTCATGAAGCTCGCCCAGGTGCCGGCAACCGGCAGCCAGCCGAGATAAGCACCCCAGGCAACGGCGGCCGGTGCGGTCATGGCGCGAAGACCGGCAATGACCCCGATCAGAAGTGCGAGAATATACAGCATGGTTGATCCCCCTCGATCACCGGGCTAGGACGGCCCGGCAACAGCAGGCTAGCATAGGACCGGCATTTGACCAGCGCATGACTCCGAAAAATCAGAATGGATTTTCGCGCACGATGCTGCCGGATGCTGGCACCTTCCCGTTCACTGCAATTGTGCTTTGGCAGTGACGTCACAGGGAGACATCGTCATGGCTGGAAGCGAGCGCGCAAAGATGGCGGCCGGCCAATGGTACACGTGCCTCGACGACGAACTGGAGGCATTGCGGGTAATAGCGCGTGACGCCGTGTTCGAACACAATTCGCTGCCACCCCGTCAGCGCGGAAACCTCGGGCCTGGCCTGAAGGCTCTGCTCGGCAAAGCCGGCGAGGGGGCTCGCATCGAAGCGCCGTTCCACTGCGCCTATGGTTTCAACATCTTCCTCGGAGATGGCGTCTTCCTCAATGCCGGATGCACCATTCTCGACTCGGCAAACGTGCGTATTGGCAAGGCAACGCTGCTTGGCCCCAATGTGCAGATCTACTGCGCCGAGCACCACAAGGCGGCCAGTGGGCGGCAGGCCGGACTGGAGATCGCCAGGCCGGTCGAGATCGGCGCCGATGCCTGGATCGGCGGCTCAGCCGTCATCCTTGGCGGCGTCAGCATCGGTGAAGGTGCCATCGTCGGCGCCGGCGCGGTGGTGACGCGCGACGTGGCCGCGAACACCACCGTGGTCGGCAATCCGGCACGAGCGGTCAAGCGGAACTGAACAGATCAGGACGACAGGACGTACGTCATGCGCTCGTCCTGATCAGCCCGCCTGGAGAACTCACGCCGGTATTGTGCCGGCGATGTCTTGAGCCTTGCGGCGAAATGCTGGCGCAGCGACGTGGCGCTGCCGAAGCCGGCTTCGAAGGCCACCATGTCCATCGATTTCTCCGTTGCCTCCAGCAGGCGCTGCGCCAGTTCGATCCGCTGGCTGGCCAGCCATTCGCCGAAACTGGTGCCGATCGATTTCTGGAATCGGCGGGTGAAGGTGCGACGGGCGAGGCCTGCGGCCTCGGCGACGCTGTCGAGGCTGTGCGTCTCGCTAAGCGTCGCTCGAACCGCGTCGAGGGCCTGGGCGAAACGGTCGGCGTCCGCGCTTCTTGCCACCGGATGCTCGATGAATTGCGCCTGCCCGCCCTGCCGATGCGGGGAAAGGACGATCTGGCGGGCGAGCCGGAGTGCTGCTTCCGCGCCATAGCGGGCGCGCACGATATGGAGACAGCAGTCGAGGCCGGCCGCGACGCCGGCGGAGGTCACGACGTCGCCATTGTCGACATAGAGCACCGTGGCATCGACGGCGATGTCGGGATGGAGTGTTTGCAACTGCTCGGAATAGGCCCAGTGCGTCGCGGCTCGGCGGCCCGAAAGCAGCCCGGCCGCGGCAATGGCGAAGGTTCCGAGGCACAGGCCGACGATCAAGGCGCCGCGCCCGTGCGCTCTGCGTAGTGTCTCCATCAACAGCGGCGACACCGGTTCGCCCAGATGATGCCAGCTTGGGATGATGACGATGTCGGCGCCGTCGAGCCCGTCGAGCCCATGCGGCGCCGCAACGGTCAGTCCGGCCTCGGTGTGGATCGGGCCGACCTTGGCCGCGCAGATGCGGAAGTCGAAGCGCGGCAGGCCAAGCGCCGTCCTGTCCTCGCCGAAGACCAAGCACGGCACGGAAAGATGGAACGGGCTGATGCCGTCGAAGGCGAGGACGGCAATGGTCGGGTTGGTCATGTTTGCTTCCGGCAGTTGAAAGCGGATTGTCCCAATTCTTTCGAGTGATGTCAATCGGGCCACTTTCGACTGTCTGGGAACCCGCCTATTTTTGATCCATCGCATTCAAGCCGGAAAGGAAAACACCATGTCTGACCCAGCCAACACCACGCCGCGCCGGGCGCTGATCGTCGTCGATGTGCAGAACGACTATGACGGCGGCAATCTCGCCATCCAGCATCCGTCATTCCGCGACAGCGTCGTCAATGTGGCGCGCGCCATGGATGCAGCGACTGCTGCCGGTATCAAGGTGGTGGTCGTCAAGCAGATGGCGCCCGAGACATCGCCGATCTTCGCCAAGGGCAGCCATGGCGGCGAACTCCATCCCGAAATCGCCAGGCGTAAGCGCGATCATTATGTCGAAAAGAACCTGCCCTCCGCCTTCACCGGCACTGACCTCGAGGACTGGCTGCGTGCCAACGCCATCGATACGATCACCGTGGTCGGTTACATGACGCACAATTGCGACCTGTCGACCATCATCCACGCCGTGCATATGGGCTTTGCCGTCGAGTTCCTGTCGGATGCGACCGGCTCGGTGCCTTACGCCAACAGCGCCGGCTACGCCTCGGCCGAGGAGATCCACCGCGTGGTGACGATCATCCTGCAGTCGCGCTTCGCCGCCGTGCTCAAGACCGCCGAATGGGTCGAGTGCCTGAAGACAGGCGCGCTGCCGGAACGTGACACGATCTTCGGCTCCAACCAGCGGGCGCTGTCACGCAGCGCTGCCTAGGGCGATCCGAAAACGAAAAGGGCGCCGCATCGCTGCGGCGCCCTTTTCGTCGAAACTGCAAAGTCTCAGAACAGGCCTTCGATCTGGCCGGCCTCGTTGAGGAAGATCTTTTCCGAGGACGGAGCCTTGGGCAGGCCGGGCATGGTCATGACCTCGCCGCAGATGATGACGACGAAGCCGGCACCGGCCGAAAGCCTGACCTCGCGAACCGGCACGGTGTGACCGGTCGGCGCGCCGCGCAGGTTCGGGTCGGTCGAGAAGGAATACTGGGTCTTGGCCATGCAGACCGGCAGGTGGCCGTAGCCGGCGTCTTCCCAGGCCTTGAGCTGGTCGCGCACCGACTTGTCGGCAATCGCTTCCGAGCCGCGATAGATGCGCTGGACGATGGTGTTGATTTTCTCGAACAGCGGCATGGCATCGGGATAGAGCGGCGCGAACTGCGAGGCGCCGGATTCGGCCAGCGCCACCACCTTGTTGGCAAGCTCCTCGATGCCGGCCGAGCCGTGGGCCCAATGCTTGCACAGGATCGCTTCTTCGCCCATCGAGGCGACATAGTCCTTCATCGCCTGGATCTCGGCGTCGGTGTCGGAATAGAAGTGGTTGATGGCAACCACCGCCGGCACGCCGAACTGGCGGATATTCTCGATGTGGCGGCCGAGGTTGGCGCAGCCCTTCTTCACCGCTTCGACGTTTTCCTTGCCGAGGTCTTCCTTCTTGACGCCGCCATTCATCTTCATGGCGCGCACGGTGGCGACGATGACCGCCGCCGCCGGCTTCAGTCCAGCCTTGCGGCACTTGATGTCGAAGAATTTTTCAGCACCAAGGTCGGCGCCGAAGCCAGCTTCGGTGACGACATAGTCGGCAAGCTTGAGCGCCGTCGTGGTGGCGACGACCGAATTGCAGCCATGTGCGATGTTGGCGAACGGGCCGCCATGGACGAAGGCCGGGTTGTTCTCCAGCGTCTGCACCAGATTGGGCTGCATGGCGTCCTTGAGCAGCACGGCCATGGCGCCGTCGGCCTTGAGGTCGCGGGCATAAACCGCCGACTTGTCGCGACGGTAGGCGACGATGATGTCGCCGAGGCGCTTTTCAAGGTCCTTCAGGTCGGTGGACAGGCACAGAATGGCCATCACTTCGGAGGCGACGGTGATGTCGAAGCCGCCTTCGCGCGGGAAGCCGTTGGCGACGCCGCCGAGCGAGCAGATGATCTCGCGAAGCGCGCGGTCGTTCATGTCCATGACGCGGCGCCAGACGACGCGGCGGGTGTCGATGCCGAGCTCATTGCCCCAGTAGATGTGGTTGTCGATCAGCGCCGAAAGCAGATTGTGCGCCGTGGTGATGGCGTGGAAGTCACCGGTGAAATGGAGGTTCATGTCCTCCATCGGCACGACCTGGGCATAGCCGCCGCCGGCGGCACCGCCCTTGACGCCAAAATTCGGGCCGAGCGACGCCTCGCGGATGCAGACGATCGCCTTCTTGCCGATGCGGTTCAGTCCGTCACCAAGGCCGACCGTGGTCGTGGTCTTGCCTTCGCCGGCCGGCGTCGGGTTGATGGCGGTGACGAGGATCAGCTTGCCGTCCTTGTTGCCCTTCACCGACTTGATGAATTCGGCTGAGATCTTGGCCTTGTCGTGGCCGTAGGGCAGCAGATGTTCGGTCGGGATGCCGATCTTCTGGCCGATCTCCTGGATCTGCTTTTTCTTGGCGCCGCGCGCGATCTCGATGTCGGACTTCACTTCGGCCATGACGGCTTTCCTCTGGATTGGACGGTGGAGGGGACGGGTTTGATCTTACTGGCAAGCAGGTTGGAACCGGGCGCGGGCATGTTCTAACCCTGTCGCGGCCGCGGCGTCAACTTGCATGCAACTATGTTTCCTATGAAGAAAATTCCTCTGCGGACCGGCCGACCTGTCATCGGTTCTTCCTGGCTCCGTTGCCGCGCCGTATAGAAGCCAGACGACGCGTCGCTCCGCCGTCTCAAAACAGCCGCACAATGCACGGAATGCGACAGGCTACGCCGCACGCCGTTGGTGTGCTAATGTGGTTGTAAAGGGGACGAAGTTCAGGGGGAGGGTGCAATGATTATTAGGACAATTCTCGTTATTGCTGCGATCATCTTGGCTCAGCTTCTAGTCGCGTCTGACGAGTCGTCAGCAGCGACAGGGGAGAAAAATTTGGAGCCCAGTCAAGCTTACTCGGAAAACATCGCAGTCATATTCCTGCCCGGTATCTTCGGATCAAAGCTGACGTGCACTGCGGCCGGAAAATATAAGGATGCGTTGATTTGGGGTGACGGTCACTACGGCGGGGACGGTTTGTCTCTGGAAGATTGTCCTACCGCCAAGGCAGAGCTCCTTGGGCGTGCCGAGGTCAATAATATGAGCGGTTTTTGGAAAAGGTTATTCGGCCGCCTAGCAGGAAACTTTTCTGACCTAAATGTGTATTCCAATTTCAAAGATAATCTTAGCTTTTCAACCGATGCAGCAGTGCTCTCATTTCCATACGATTGGCGCCGCTCGAATGCAGCTAGCGCGAGTGACTTCGATGATTATATTTGTAGCGAATTTTCGGAGAAGAAATACAAGAAGTATATTTTCGTCGCCCATAGCATGGGGGGATTAGTCCTCGACGCTTGGATAAAAACGTCGTTTGCCAAGAGCGAGAAGTGCAAGGACGGTAGTCCAATGCCGATCGACATCAAACAAGTTAGTTATTTCATCTTCGGGGGCACCCCGTTCCTCGGTGCTCCGGAGGTTGTAACGTCGATGTTCTCCGGTGATAACAGCATGACTAGAGATCGGTATTTCCGTATGTTGTTCGGCGACACTCTGATAGAGGATGCTATTACATTTGATAGCGTTTATGAGTTGATACCGTTCACAAGTATCATGAAGTCGGACTGCAAGGCGTATCAAGCGAATCAGACAAAAAGAATCATAGAGAAGGTTAGTGTCACCGGTGATCGATCGATCATGAATTTGAGTTTGGTGAACACCTGGCAACAGATGTCTATCCCGCGTCGGTTTCCAGAGAGTTTAAAGGCAAACGAGTACGAATATATTGGAAAGAAGATAGAATCGGCCTCCAATGTCGTTTGCGAACGCCTTTCAGAAGATGTCGGCGAGCCCATCCGGGCTAAGTATCGCTACGTCGTTGGAAAACTTCGCAAAGACAACACGTTCGAAAATACGACGGCAGTTTTAGGTTCGGCCACTCTGAACCAATCGAAAGTCGAATTTCAAACCACGCTTGGTCAGGGTGACGGTACAGTTCCGGAATGGTCAGCGATGAACGGTATCGGCACGTCGGAGATGAATCAGCCTTCGCAAAATACTCACGATCATATCTATGATGATATCTCGATTATGAGTTACTTGCAGAACTCGGTGTCTTCTACTGCGAGTGCTATTGGGCTGATACAGAAGATTGGCTCGGAGAACATAGATAAGGAACAATTTGATAAATATATTGAGGATTCGTCGGAATATGCTGGATTTCTCGACAACGACAGCTATGCCGAATTGGCAAAGTCACTGTCCGATGCTGCACAGCGTTCTGGCATCGATGCGACCGATATCTATCGTTACTCTCGCGGAAATTCGTTGCCTGATGCACAACGCGCGCTGGGCTTCTCTGTTGCGGCATATTCGGTAGGGCTCAACGACAGGTCGAAGGCCTTTTCCTGGATCAACAGTGCAGAATTGAACTTTAAGATGAATAATCCAAGCCGTTCATGGTTTCTGTCACAGAAGGGTCTCGCCGACCCGGCATCCCAGGCGGTCAATGACGACCAACTGCAAGCTCGGCTCAACTCCATCTTAGGAAAATCGCGTCTCTATCTAGGAGACTACGGCGGATTTGACGATCTCGACAACGCCGCCGACGCCGGCTGGGTGAAGGCCGGCGAAAACAAGGCAGCGATCGCCAAACGTGTGGGAGTCGATCTATATCTCGACTCAGCGAGTATACGGACCATGGCTCCGCGTACGTAGCTGATTTACTGGGTCAGTACGTTGCTGATTTCGACCATGTTGGAGCGCACCCTGAGCACATAGAAGCCCATCGTCGTCAGATGCGTCGGCAAGATCCAGCCGTCCTCGCGGCCATTGGCGATGATGAAGGGCTGGATGCGCAGCGCCGAGACGAACTGCGAGTCCATCGTGTCCCACAGGTTCTGCAGATGCTTTTCCTTGATGACGTCCTCGAAGTCGGCCTGGGCGCCCTTCATCAGGCCGTAATAGCCATAGAGCTGGCCATAGGCGAACCAGAAGCGGTCGTCGGCGCGGAAATCGAACCAGCCATTGTTGTGGTTCTCGGCGCGTTCCTTGAGGATGGCCGAGGTCGAGCCGATGTCGGACGAGATGCGGTCGATATATTGTTTCAGATTGTCGGCGCGGGCGTCGAACGTCGCCTGGCAGGTGGCGAGGCGAGCGTTGAAGGAACGCAGCATGCGCACGGCGTCGCGATAGTAGCTTGGCGTCGGCGTCTTGGGGCCGAACGGATTCAGGCCGAAATACCAGGTCTCCTCGTCGAACTGCAGGTTGCCACGGGCATTCTGCAGATCGCTGTCGATCTGCGAGGTGGTGCGCACACGGCCGAGATTGTCGGCAAGTTCCGTCGCGGTGCGCCGCACCGCCTGGTTGATGCCGCGCTGGAACGAAGCCTTGTTGTCCATCCACGGCGTGTTGTCCCAGTCGATGCCGAACAAGCCGAGCTTGTAGAGGATCATCGACGAGATCCAGGCATTCTGGTTGACGTTGAAGTCGGTCAGGTCGGCGGCTACCTGGGCGATGCCGGAATTGCCGCAGGTCTTGGCGGTGTCGGTGCCGGCGCCCGCCGAGACCTGTTCGCCGGCGGAGACATTGCGCTTCTCGAACGTGTAGGTGTCGGGATAGTTCGGGTTGAAATTGTTCCACCACTGGGTGGCGTAGAAGAAGTTGGCATAGAGGCCGATCAGCACCAGCACAGCGACGCCGACCGCCGCCTTGAGGATCCAGCCGCGCTGCGTGTACCAGCGCCCGGCCCACAGGAACGGCCACAGGATCACGCCGATGAGCAGGCCGATGCCGCGGCCGATCCACTGGAAAATCCGGGTGAAGAAGTTCACGATCGGATCAAGCATGGCGATGTCACCCCCTCAAAGCATAATGCCAAAAAGTTGCAGACTTTTTGGATAACATCATGCGCCAAAACAACAAGTTAGAACGAAATAACGGGTCATTTCGTTCTAGAGCAATTCCAGGAAAAGTGTGAAACGGTTTTCCGTCCGGAATTGCGTCAAATCAACGGGATAGAGCGGTTCGGCGTTTCCGTTAGACGGTGAACCGCTCTAGTCAGTCAGGCCGTAGAGGCGTGTGCGAAACGCCACCTTGTCCTTCAAATATGTGGTTTTGAGAACGTCCACAACATGCGATCGCCAGGCGTCGCTGAAGCCGTCATAGTCCTTGTAGAAGCCCTGCTTGTTGAAGATGTAGCGCGAGACGAAGTCCGACAGCACGAAATCCGAGATCAGCCGGTTGGTCAGCCAGGCGTCAGGATGATCCGGCTTGGCGCGGATCACCAGGAAGCGCTGCTGCGGGAAGACATCCTCGATCTTGAGGTGGCCGAGCTGGGCGATCTCGCGCTTGGCAGCGTTGAGGAAGGGAAAGTTGCCGTCTTTGGTGATCAGGTCGGCATGGCTCTGGATCCAGGTCTGCAGCCAGACCTTGTCGACATCGGTCAGGTTGCGGTTCGGCTCGGCATCGCGGATCAGCGCGCGCACCACCATCTCGGCGCGGTGCTCGAGATAGCCTGAGGCCTCGATCCAGGAGGCGCGCGGCAACTCGATGCGGCCGGTGGTGGCGAGGAACTTGAACACCTTGTCGGCGTCGTTGATCGAGAGATAGCTGACCTGCCACGGCCGCGAACGGCGAAAGCCAGGTGCAGCCGGATCGCTGATCACCGTCGTCATGTCCGGGTCGACGAACACGTAAAGGCCGCCGAAATGGCTGGTCCAGTAGGCGTTGTGGCGGAAGATCACCTGGTCCGGCACCAGCGCGTTCTCGCGGATGTCGCCGCAGATCTTGGCGAGCTCGACCATGCGGGTCAGCATGGCGTTGTCACGCCAGGCGTCAGGCTCCTGCTTCAGCCGGTCGACGAGCTTGCCGAGTTCGGCGGCCTTGCCCAACACATCCTCGGCTGACAGCACCTTGAACTCGACCTGGCTGATCGACAGCAGGTCCTCGATGTCGTTGACCTTGGGAACGGAATCCTCGATCTCGCCGTAGATGACGTCCTTGATGGTCAGCGCGTCGATGGCGCGCTGGTTCTTGGACATGAACTCGAACATCAGCTGCGAGGTGTTGGAGAAGGCGGTGTGCACCACCGGCAGGTCGATCTGCGACGGCGTCAGGATGATGAAGCGGCGGTTGACCTCGTTGGGATCGAGATAATCATAGTCACCGCATTCCTCGGCCACTTCGGGCGAGAAGCCGGTGCGGTCGATCTGGAAGCTCTTCAGCTTGGTCGGCTTCAGGCCGAATGCAGCCAGCGCCTTGTTATAGCGCTGGATCAGATGCGGCTCGTCGACCGTCAGCAGCCGGCCATAGATCAGCTCATTGTCGCGCAGAAGATCGGGTTTCTTGGCGTGGGTCATTGCCTACCTTTAGGCATTCCATAGCCCCTTCTTCTTCATCTCCTCCATCTCGCGCGCGGCCCGTTCGCGCAGGCGGGCGTCGCGCAGCAGCTTTTGCACAGCGGAGTCGTCGGACTTGTCGGAATAGCGGAACTCGCTATCGGCGTAGCGGTTGATCTCCTGCATGACCATGTCCATCGAGAACGGTCCGCGCAGTTCCTCGATCATCGCTTTCTTCTCGTCGTAGCCCTTGTGCATGAAGACTTCCGGCTTCTCGAACCAGTCGTCGGGAAGCTCGATGTCCATGGCGCGCATCTTGATGGCGTCGGTGACGTTCTTGATGGCGCGGCCGGTGAAGCGCGGCTCGGCATCCTTGATCAGGTGCAGATAGGTGCCGATGTCGGCCATCGACTTCGGCGCGCCGTTCTCCTTCATGTAGCGTTCGTAGACCTTGATCAGCCCGTCCTCTTGCGGCTTCTCGTGTTCCTCATAGGCTTCGGTCACGGCGCGCTGGATTTCCTGCGCGGCGTAGAGATCGTGGTCGCCGAGCGGGATCTTGTGGTTCTTGCCGGCGAGCAGCACGAAGATGTCGATGTAGTCGTCGCGCGACTGCGGCCCGTCGACCAGCCAGCGGGCGCCGGCGCGCTGGCGCAGCGCGTCGTCGACGTTCTCGGGATAGTTGGAGAACATGCCGAACGAGCAGTTGCCGCGCACCACGGTGGCGGCGCCGGCGAAGGCATCCATCAAGACGCCTGTGATCTCCTGCTGGCCGGCCGAGGCGCGGTCGTCGGAGCGGCGCGCCGCCACCTGATCGATGTCGTCGATAGTGCCGAAGCCGATGACGCGCGGGTCCAGCACATTGTTGATGAACTGGCGGCAGTTCTGGCCCGACTTGCCCTGGTAGGACGAGATCTGGTCGACGCCGAAATTCTCATAGGCGAAGGGATAGCCGGCGACCTGGCAATAGCCGTTGACGAGGCCGGCGATCATCTGGATCAGCGTCGTCTTGCCGGTGCCGGGCGCGCCGTCGCCGATGAAAGTGAACAGGAAGCCGCCGAGCTCGACGAACGGATTGAGTTCGCGCTCGAAGTCGTAGGCCATCAGCATCTTAGCGAGCTTGACCGACTGGTATTTGGCGATGTGGTTGCCGACGACCTCTTCCGGCTTCTTGAAGGTCATCACCAGCGGCTTGGAGCGCTTGCCCGGCGCGACGTCGAAACCATCGAGGGTGAAATCGTCGGCATCGATGCGGATATGGGCGTTCTCGAACGGGCCGATGCCGTCGAAGCGACCCTTGCGCGCCAGAAGCCCGTCGATGGTGACGCGGGCAAAGGCGCGTGCCCTTGTCATCAGGTCGGCGTCGTCGGACGATCCCGAGATTGCCTTGTCAAGGCCGGCGAGGATCGACTTCACCGCATCCTGCGGCGTGTCGAACAGGAAGTCCGGTTCGGGACTATCGTTGGGCGCCTCGCCGTCGCTGTCGATCAGCTGGAACAGATAGGAGGCGAGGCTGAAGGCTGAGATGTAAGCCGAGGCCGACAGAAGCTTCTTGAAGGTGGACGCCTCGTCGCCTTCGAGCGGTGCGCGCGTGTTCCTGGCCTGCAGGCTTTCGAGGTCCGAGCCTTCGGCAAAGACGTCCGATATGGCCAGCGCGATCGCCGTGCCGCGCCGGGCGCGAAACAAGAGCGTGTGCTGCGGAATGGTCAGCAGCTGGTCGTCGGGATGGACGGCGCCGACTGTCTTCGACAGCTCGACCTCGCGCGTGCGGCGCACCGAACCGACCGAGACGGTGGAGACGAAGCGGCGGTTGGTGCCGGCAAGTGCTGTGCCGGACTCGCGTGACGGATCCTCCAGCACGACAATGCGGGTGATGAAGCTCTGCGCGGTGGCGCGATGCTTCTCTATGGCGGCTTCCGGGATGGTGGTCAGGCCGGTATCCATGAAGGGTGCTCCGTGGTGTGACGGTCAGACGTCTGAGATGACCTGTCCGTTGGACAGGATGTGAACCTTGTAGCCGGCAAAAATCTTCTGCGCCTCGCCGGCTGCGTAGAGCGCCTGGTAGGCTTCGTGCGGGATCAGCGCATGGTTTTCGTAGCTCGACACGCCCTGGCGCGCGGCTTCCAGATCGTCGGTGTTGATGAAGAATTCCTGCGTCGTCTTCTCGCTCGAAAACAGCCCCTTGCGGCCGGGTTTCTCGCCCTTGGAGTAGACCTCCTGGATGGTCCAGGTCAGCAGCCAGGCATTTTCCGGCTTGCGCACCTTGGCCAGAACCTCGGTCACCGTCGAATTGTTGTCGGTGATGCCGGCCGAATAGAACGGGCCGAGCACGACGCGACGCAACTGCTTGGGGTGCAGCGGCTCGAAATCCTTGTCGAGGTTGACGGCGATGGTCGCCGGCGACAGCGTATAGGCGGAATTCTTCTCTGTGAAATCGTCGAAACGGTGGGCAAGCTCGGGATTGAGCAGGCCGTCGACCGGCAGCGGAATGTCGATCGTCTCGTTCAGCTTGCCGTTTCTGTCGACGAGCTGGCGGATCATCGCTTCGGAAGAATCCTCCACCGTCACCATGTAGACCAGCGGCAGGTTGGCACTGCCGTCGAACGTCGCCCAGTGGACGAGATAATAAGGTCGCGCCGTCTTCGGATTGACCGAGACGTTAGCCGTTTGCGCCAGTGTGAACGGGCCGAACGTGTTCTCGCTTTTCACGTCCTCGAGATAGAGCCGCTCGGCCATCGACTTCTGCAGCGCCTCGGGGAATTCCTTGTGGCGCAGGATGAAGTCGGCCATTTCCTCGCGCAACTCGCCGGCCAGCGGAATGTTGGCAAGCCGCGCATCGGCCTGGCGGCGATCGTTTTCCAGTTCGAGCAGGTTCTGGAAGACCGGGAAGCCACTTTCGGCGCGCGAAATGCGGAACGTGTCCATGAAGCCTAGCCGGTTGCGCCAGCAGGCAAACGACTTGTCGAGCCGGGCAATGTATTCGGCGACGATCTTGGCGACGATGCCATGCCGGTAGAGCGGCGAGCGATCGTCGCGCATGAACACTTCAAGGCCGCTGAGCGCGGCCGTGATGGCGGAGAAATACCGTGCAGCCGCTTCGTTTTCGGGGGTCATGCCTGTGCGCTCGCGGGCAGTCCTGTCACCCCTAAGACTGCACGTAGTTTGCCGAATTGTGCTTCTTCAACACCTCGTCGAAGCGGCGGGCGAAGGCATCGTCGGCCAGCTTCTTGCGGCGCTGGATGTCGGCGCTGGCGACCATGTTCTTCTCGTGCATCTCGAGCAGGTCGCCGATGTGCTTCTGCGATGCAGCACCGATGCCGGCCATGGTTTCCTCGGCCGTGTTGTCGACCTGGCTGCCCAGCGTGTTGATCTTGTGGGCGACGTCCTGCTGGGCGGCGGTCTTCAGCGAATCTTCCAGCGCCTTGTAGAGCACGATGCGCTGCTCGGTATCGATGGTCAGCTTGTTGATCAGCGTCGATTGCGCGGCGATCTGGTTGTTGAGCGAATCAACGAAGGTCTGGAACATCGAGGTGTAGCGCTCGAGCGTCTGGCTTTCGGCCAGCAGTTCCTGCTCCTTGGCCTGCTTTTCGTTGTATTCCGTCGCCAGCTTGGAGCGGTCGCCTTCGAGCTGCGTGCGGTCCTTCTGGCTGGTCGAGGCTGCGATCTTGTTTTCGATGTCGAGCAGCATCGGATTGAGTTCCTCGATGCGCTTCTGCACGGCTTCGAGGTTGGTCATCGTGGTCTTGCGGCGCTCGATGACCTGCGACAGGCTGGTCTCGGAGGTCTTGTAGCGCTGATCGAGGACTTCTTTTTGCGCCTTCAGGATGCCGACGATGGTGTCTGACTTGACCAGCAGTTCCTGCAGATTGCCGGCCAGCGACATGTTGCGGACGCGGTCGGTGCGCATGCGCTGCTTGCTCTGGCTGGAGAAGACGCCGATGAATTTTTCCCAGCCGGTGTAGTTCTTCATGCTCTCGAACTCGGCGCCGAAGACGTTGGTGGCGTCCTCCAGCCCGATGATCAGGTCGGCGATGTTGCCTTCCATCACCTTCTGCTGCTTCAGCACGTCCTCGATGCGGGCGTTCTCGATGTCGAAATTGGCGTCGCCGATCTTCTTGTCGGCGGTGGCGAGCGTATCAAGCACGGTGCCGGACTGCTCGATCTTGGTGCGCATGTCCTGCACGACCTGCTTGGTCTTGGCAATTTCGGCGTCGAAATTCTGCAATGTCGCCATTGGGGCCTCCCGCTTCGGCATCACGTCGCTGGTCGCGAACAGCGGCGAATATATGTGGGGCATCCGGGGATTGAAAGACGCAAGACAACACCCGCCTCGAAAACAAAAGAATCCGTCGCGGTCTTGAAAGTTAGTGAAGGTGGGGTCATGGCGTGATTAGCTTGCCGGTTAGGCATAGTTCAGCTGTCATTGAACTTTCATGCGGCAAAGCGATGGCGCATGGATGCCTTTGTATTCGGCAAACCACTGAAGCAATCGTGGCCGCGATATGCGACGCGAAAGCCGGCTTTACAGAGGCGGACGAACAGCGGATCAGGGCTTGGGATCGGCCTTCAGATAGGCGATGACATTGGCGATGTCGTCGTCCTTGGTCAGGCCGGCAAACGCCATCTTGTTGCCGGGCACTTTCAGCTTGGGGGCCTTGATATACTCGGCGAGATTGGCTTCATCCCACACCAGGGCGGCAGCACCGGCACTCTTCATCGCCTCGGAGTAGTGACCAAGAAAACTCTCGGCGCTACCGGCGGTGCGGCCGACGACGCCCATCAAATGCGGGCCGACCTTGTCGCGGTCGGTGGCCGCTTCATGGCAGGCGATGCATCGGTTGAAGACCTTCTTGCCCAGGGCCGGGTCACCGCCGGCATGGGCGGCAAGGGAGGTGGCAAGGACAAGGGAGGTGGCAAGGAGAAGAAAGCTGGCGGACGAAGCGGCTCGAAACATGGCTGACCCCGGAGAGCTCTGGCTGTCGGCCTTATAGGGCCGAGGCCTTAACAAACGCTGCATCGTGGCGGGATTGCGGAAGACAGGCCCTGACAATGGTATTGCAAGTCAGGCCTGCTGTGCCAGGTCGCGGCGCAGGAAGTCATTCAGCCGTTCGACCGCCGGCGTCATCGACAGAGGGTTGCGCAGGATGCCGATTTCGAGGTCCGGCAGCACCGGAAGCCCTTCATTGCCGCCGATGATGCGCAGCGATGGCGGTACGCTGCGCAGGGCGAGGCCAGCCACCGCGAGCCCGGCCTGGACGACCGCGATCAGGCCAAGCAGAGAGGCGCTTGAATAGGTGCAGCGGTAGGAGCGGTCGACATCGCCAAGCGCCTGCAGGACATTCATCCTGGCGGCGCAGCCCGGTTCGAACAAGGCAACCGGAAGCGGGTCGGTCTCCCAGGCGACATGGTTGGGTGAGGCGACCCAGACGAAGCGCTCCAGCCGGATGACCTCCAGCGGCTGCTCCGGCAAGCGGGTGACGATGGCGAGATCCAGCCGCCCCTCCGCCAGCGTCTTCACCAGTGCGGTCGACTGTTCGCAGATCAATTCCACCGTCACCAAGGGGTGCTCCGCCGCAAAGCGCGACAGCACGGGTGGCAACAGGAAGGCAGCATAGTCGTCCGGCACACCCAGACGGACGCTGCCGGTCTCCTTCGGCCGGGTGACGCTCGCCCATGCCTCATCGGAAAGCTTCAGCAACCGGCGCGCATAGATCAGGAAATCCTCGCCGACGGCATTGGGGATGACGGTTCTGGGGCCACGCACCAGGAGCTGATTGCCGACCATCTCCTCCAGCCGCTGCATCTGCATGCTGACGGCCGACTGGCTGCGGCCGACCCTGGGTGCTGCATTGGAAAGGCTGCCGCTCTCGACGACGGCGACGAAGGTTTTCAGCAAGTTGAGATCGAGTGGCGCGGCCATGGTGCTATCAGCATATCGAATAGATCATTCCAAATCTATTCGCTTGTTTGAAGGCCGTGCCGGTGACCAGATGGCTGGGAGTACCGGCTGGACGAAACACCCATGACAGACGCCTCGACAGCCCGCTTTCCGGCCGCGAGCCTTGCTCTGGCAATGGTTATCGCCGGCACGGTCGGCGCCTTCGCCACGGAATCGGGGCTGCATCCCGTCGCCGTCGTCTTCTGGCGATGTGTGTTCGGCGCGCTGTTCCTTTTCGTATGGTGCCTGTTGCGCGGCTATCTGCCGGACCGGACGCTGTCGCCGTCCCGGCTTGCCCTTGCGGCACTTGCCGGCGTCTGCATGGTGCTGAGCTGGACAGCCTTCTTCGCCGGCTTCGCCATGACGTCGATCGCCACGACGACGATTATCTACCATATCCAGCCGTTCTTCGTGGTCCTGATCGGTGTCGTCTTCCTCAAGGAGCGCATCTCGCCCGACCAACTGCTGTGGATGCTCGGTGCGTTTCTCGGCGTCGTGCTGGCCAGCGGCCTCGTCTTCGCGCACGGCCATGCCGATGCCAACTGGGCGCCGGGCATTGCGCTGACGCTGGGCGGCGCAATGCTCTATGCCGTTACAACGATCCTGGCCAAAGGCCTTGGCCAGCAGCGCGCCGAAATCACGGTACTCTGCCAGACGGTGGTGGGGGTCGTCATGCTCGCCCCGTTCGCTGACGTCGGCCAACATATTGCGCCTGCGTCATGGGGCTGGCTACTCGGCATCGGCGTGCTGCACACCGGCGTTGCCTACGTGCTGATGAATTCGGCCTTTCCGCGCCTGACGACACCGGTGATCGGCGTCATCACCTTCATCTACCCCGTCGTCGCCATCATCGTCGACTGGGCGATCTATGGGCATCCGCTCGGGCTGGCGCAGGCTGCCGGCATGGCGCTGATCGCACTGGCAACACTTGGCGTGCGGCTTGGTTGGCGGTTTCCGAGATCGCGTGTTTCGACCGTATGAACCTGGTCAGCGCTTGATAAAGCCGATGAAGTCGTCGGGCGCGGCGCGGCCCATCTCTTCCTCCCAGTGGCGGCGGCAGAGTGAGACATAGACGTCCTTGCCGATCGCCACCTGTTCGCCTTGCCTGGCCACCTTGCCGTCGGGGCCGAGGCGCACGACCATCGTCGCCTTGCGGCCGCAGCGGCAGATGGTGCGCACTTCGCGCAAATCGTCGGCTATGGCCAGCAGCGCGCGCGAACCTGAAAACAGCTTGCCCTGGAAATCGGTGCGCAAGCCGTAGCACATGACCGGAATGTTCAGGCGGTCGGCGATGCGGGCGAGCTGCCAGACCTGTTCTTCCTCGAGGAATTGCGCCTCGTCGACGAAGACGCAATGCACCGATGTATGCGCGTGGTGATCGGCGACGCGGGCGAACAGATCGTCACCGTCGCGGAACATCTCGGCTTCCGTCTCCAGGCCGATGCGCGACGAGATCAGGCCGGTATCGCCCTTGCGGTAGTGGCCGGCGACGAACAGCATCGTGCCCATGCCGCGCTCGCGATAATTATACGACGCCTGCAACAGCATCGTCGTCTTGCCGGCATTCATCGTTGCATAGTGGAAGTAAAGTTTGGCCATGCCGTCCTACGGTCTGTTGATATTCAGGTGATGCCGGCCTGCAAATGGCGGTTCCTGCGCTTCCCCGTTCTACCGCGTCGCGGTAGAACTGTGCTCACGTACCCGAAAGTACGCTCCGCTCCGGTTCTCGGAGTCCACCATTTTCGTCTCGGCCTGACCTGAATCTAAACAGACCTTATGCCGAGTTGGCCTGATACGGGGAGGGGCCGCCGCCGGCATTCCCCTGAAAAAGCCGACCTGTCTCTGAAAAAGCTGTCTGGCACGACAAAAGCGTCGGTCGTGTCGCTGATTGGCCAGCCCGCGCCGTTGATCGTGATTGCCTTAACGCTTGAATCCACACCAGAATGGTGTTTGGCTGACGAAACAAGGCGGGCAGAGAAACCGTGACTACGCTTCGCCAAAGAATCACAATGGGAGAATATCTATGTCGCGCATGAATTCCTTCGTCGCTGGCCTCGGCCTGGCGGCATTGTTGTCCACGAGCGCTGCCTTCGCCGGTGATCCGGCAAGCTGCAAGGCAGTGCGTCTTTCCGATGTCGGCTGGACCGACATCCAGGCGACGACCGGCATCGCTTCGGTGCTGCTGACCGCGCTCGGCTACGAGCCGCAGACGATCCAGCTGTCGGTGCCGGTGACCATGGCGTCGCTGAAGAACAAGGATCTCGACGTGTTCCTCGGCAACTGGATGCCGTCGATGACCAACGACATCAAGGACTACACCGCCGACGGCTCGGTCGAGACGATCAGCACGAACCTGACCGGCGCCGGCTACGGCATTGTCGTGCCGACCTATGTCGCGGATGCCGGTGTCAAGTCGCTGACCGATATCGGCAAGTTCAAGGACAAGTTCAACGGCAAGATCTACGGCATCGAGGCCGGCAATGACGGCAACCGCATCATCCTCGACATGATCAAGAACCCGAAGGACAATCTCGAAGGCTTCGAGTTGGTCGAATCCTCGGAGGCCGGCATGCTCACGCAGGCCGAGCAGTCGATGAAGAACAATGAGTGGATCGCCTTCCTCGGCTGGACGCCGCATCCGGTGATGGGCGCCATGAAGATCACCTATCTCGACGGCATGGGCGACAGCGGCTTCGGCGCCGCCACCGTCTTTACCAATGTGCGCAAGGGCTACACCACTGAGTGCCCGAATGCCGGCAAATTCATCGCCAACCTCAAGTTCAACCTGGACATGGAAGGCCAGATGATGGACGCGATCCTCAAGGGCGGCGACGCCAACACGGTGGCGGCCGACTGGCTGAAGAAGCACCCGGACGCGGTTGCCCCGTGGATCGCCGGCGTAACCACCTTCGACGGTGGCGACGCGGCCGCTGCCGTCAAGACCGCGCTCGGAAGCTGAGCCGACTGAATTCGGCAAAGCCGAACCAGGAAGGGCAGCCATCTTAGAAAAGGCTGCCCTTTTTCATATCCTGTGACAAGATGACGTTGCTACCGTTGAGGCCGAGGGCAGGGCGGTCTCCTGCACGAGAGGGGCGATATGGATCCGATTTCGAAATTCATGGTCGATCACAAGATTCCGATCGGCGCCTGGGGGAAGGCGTTTTTCGGTTTCCTCACCGACAATTTCGACACTGTGTTCAGGGCCTTTTCGAATGGCCTCAATTTCCTGCTCGACGGGCTGGTCGGCATCCTGCTGATGGTGCCGCCGGTGCTGCTGGCGCTGATCATCGCCGTCATCGCCTGGCTGCTGCAGCGCTCGCGGCCGCTCGCCATCGGCGTCTTTCTCGGCCTGATCTTCATCATCAACCAGAACCTGTGGAAGCAGACGGTGCAGACGCTGGTGCTGGTCGTCGCGGCCGCTGCCATGGCCATGGCCATCGGCGTGCCGCTCGGCATCTGGGCGGCGCACAAGCCGAAGGTCTATCGCGTCATGCTGCCGGTGCTCGACCTGATGCAGACGCTGCCGACCTTCGTCTACCTGATCCCGGTGCTGACGCTGTTCGGTCTCGGCAACGCGCCCGGCCTCATCGTCACCATCATCTTCGTCATTCCGACCGCGGTCAGGCTCACCCATCTCGGCGTCGTCTCGGTGCCGAAGTCGATCGTCGAGGCCGGCGAGGCTTTCGGCGCTACCAAGAGCCAGCTGTTGTGGAAGGTGGAACTGCCCTCGGCGCTGCCCACCATCATGGCCGGCCTGACGCAGTCGATCATGCTGTCGCTGTCGATGGTGGTGTTCGCCGCACTGATCGGCGCCGGCGGCCTCGGCACCGAGATCAACCGGGCGCTCGGCTCACGCCGCATCGATCTCGGGCTTGAGGCTGGCCTGGCAATCGTTGTGCTCGCCATCGTGCTCGACCGGATGACCCGAATTGCGGTTGGAGGCAAGAAATGACCGTCGCCGTCGATTTCAGGAACGTCGATATCGTCTTCGGCGCCGACCAGGCCGGATCGCTGGCGATGATCGATGCCGGCGCCACCCGCGCCGAGATCCTCGAAAAGACCGGCAATGTGCTCGGCTGCGCCGGCGCCAGCCTGACCGTGAACGAGGGTGAGATCTCGGTGCTGATGGGCCTCTCCGGCTCGGGCAAGTCGACATTGCTGCGGGCGGTCAACCGGCTGAATGTGGTGTCGCGCGGCCAGGTGCTGGTCAAGGATGGCGACAAGACCGTCGATGTCGTCACTTGCGACCAGGCGACCTTGCGGCGGCTGCGGCAGAAACAGGTGGCGATGGTGTTCCAGCAGTTCGGCCTGCTGCCCTGGCGCACGGTGGAGGAAAATGTCGGCCTCGGCCTCGAACTCGCCGGCGTGCCGGAAGCCGAGCGCAAGGAGCGCGTGCAACGCCAGCTCAAGCTGGTCAATCTCGACCAGTGGGCGAAGAAATACGCGCATGAGCTGTCGGGCGGCATGCAGCAGCGCGTCGGCCTGGCCCGCGCCTTCGCAACCGAGGCGCCGATCCTGTTGATGGACGAGCCGTTCTCGGCGCTCGACCCGCTGATCCGAACCAAGCTGCAGGATGAGTTGCTGCAGCTGCAGGCCGAATTGAAGAAGACCATCATCTTTGTCAGCCACGACCTCGAGGAGGCGCTGAAGATCGGCAGCCACATCACCATCATGGAGGGCGGCCGCATCGTGCAGACCGGCGCGCCGGAAGATATCGTGCTGCGCCCGGCCAACGACTATGTCCGCGACTTCATCGCCAATGTGAACCCGCTATCGGTGCTGACCGCCTGGAACGTGATGCGCGACCGTCGCGATCTGGAGCATGGCGACAATGGCTGGGTGTGGCTCGACCGGCGCAAGACGACGCGCTTCAAGATCGACGATCACGGGCTGGTGGCGGCGGCCGAACGCGACGGCAAGCCGGCGGTCTGGGTGTCATGCGCCGACGTCGAGGGCCAGCCGGAGGAACTGGCGCAGGTGTTCTGGGCCAATCCCGGCACCTCGCTGAAAACCGTGATGCTGGCCATGCACCGTTCGCAGACTGCACCGGTGGCACTGTTCGATGATCAATCGCGATTTGTCGGCGCCATCGGCATCCGCGATGTGTTGAGCGCGGTGCTGCGGCGGTAACCTTCGCCGTCAATTCAGCCCATAGGGCGGTTTATTGTTTTCGAGGGAACAGCCGGGTCGCATAATTGAGGTTGAGGAATGCGAAACGCGACGGTGGCTGCACTCATATACGAGTTTCTATTCGACGTTTACCGGCTAATCGACGCCGAGCGAGCGCACAACGAGTGGCTGCCAGACGAACATAGTGTGGTGCGCGAAGCCTTCTTTCACAGTTACATCAGCTGCTGGGAGTGGAGTACCTCGGTGCTGGAGGAGGTCGGCGCCACCAAGACCCTCCAGCTGCCGCACATTAGGCAAAACCCGAACAGGCGCAGTCCGTACAGCTACCCTTTAATGACCTTGGACGACTGTCGCGTTGCAGACTTTTCAGAGTTCGAGACATTCGACAATTATTGCTATGCAATGTTCACCTTTTACCAATTGATCGGTCAAACTTCGCGTGAGAACGAGGTCAATCTGGCCGTTCGGTCTCCCCGGTTCTTGGAGGCAGTCGCATCCAAGGACGATGTCTTCCTGATCGAGGACATTCATTGCGTTAAATTTAGACGAGATCGCTTCGAGGAAAAGGTGATGACGCGTTGGCGCGAGATACAACTTCGCATATTTCGACGCAAGGACCGCGTACTGAAATAGGCAACCAGCCTCTCCACCGCTCGTTGACCTATGCTGGTCGAAGTTGAGAGCAGACCGACGAAGAATCGGCCAACGAAACTGCCCTGTCGTTTGTAGCAGTCTTAAGCCGCCAGCGGCAGGCGCAGTTGCGTCAGCAGGCCACCGCCCGGGTTGTTGGACAGGCTGATCTCGCCGCCGGCGGCGCGCGCGATGTTGCGGGCGATGGTCAGGCCGAGCCCAAGACCACCGGTCTGGCGGTTACGCGATTGTTCGAGGCGCACGAAAGAGCCGAACACGGCGTCGATCTGGGCTTGGGGTATCCCAGGCCCTTCGTCGCGGATGGTGAGCAGGATCATGTTTTCCGACCGGCGCAGGCTGAGATGCGCCTTCTTGCCGTAAGTGACCGCGTTCTGCACCAGATTGGTGACGCAGCGCTTGAGCGCGACCGGCCGCGCCATGCAGATGAGGCCGCGCGAACGGGTATCGTCGTCGAACGAGACGTCGTCATAGCTGTCGGCGATTGATTCCACGAGCGACCAGAAGTCGATGCGTTCGTTCTTCTCCTCCGTCACCTCGAAGGTGGCGAAGTCGATCACCGAGCTGGCGATGCTTTCGACATCGGCGAGGTCGTGCGCCAGCGCCTCGCGAACCGCCGACTTGCGCAACAGTTCCAGGCGCAGGCGCATCCTGGTCATCGGCGTGCGCAGGTCATGCGCCAGTGCCGCCGCCAGATGCTCGCGGTCCTCGACATATTCGCGCAACCGGGTCTGCATGGCGTTGATCGCCTTGGCGGCGGCACGGACCTCGCGGCTGCCGCCTTCAGCGATTGGCGGGCTCTTCAGGTCCTTGCCGATCCGGTTCACGGCGGTTTCCATCATCCGGTAGGGCGCCGTAAGCCGGCGCAGCGACCAGATCGACATGATCACCACCAGGCCGGCGATCAGCGAGTAGAGCGGCAGGCTGTCGAAGCTCAGGATCGGACCGACCGGCGTGATTGGCTCGGTGAAGTTCAGCCATTGGCCGTCGGCGAAGCGTAGCGACGCCGTCAATTTATCGCTTTGGGCGAAGTCGGCTGCCAGCACCAGAAGGTCGCGCTCTACCTGGCCGATATCGGGTCCCGGCGCCGTGCCGTTGGCGTCGTCGGCCTCGCGCGTCGCCGGATCGCGCCGCACGCGTGCATCTGTGATGCCGAACTTCGACAGCCGGCCAACGAGAATGTCTTCGAGCTCGGCCAGTTGGTCGTCGCTTGCGATCGACGAGGTGACCGCCGGCGTGTCCGAGACGGTGAGCGCGTAAGTCGAGTTGAACAGGCCGGTCGCCGTCGCCTTGCGTTGGTCCGGACTGGCGTCATGCATCAGCTGCACCAGCGAGAAGGCACGGTCGTTGAGGCGATAGAGGTCGACGACGTCGTTGGCGGCGGCACGGTCGCGCGACACAATGTAAAGGGTCGCGACCTGGCTGATCAACAGGCCGGCGATGACGATCAGCAGCACCCAGACAGGCAGGGTCTGCGGCAGGAAACGTCTCATTCGGAGGTCGTCTCGGGCAAGAACTGATAGCCGCCGCTACGCACGGTCAGGATCAGCTTGGGCGTTTTCGGGTCGTCTTCCATCTTGCGCCGCAACCGGCTGACCAGGATGTCGATGCTGCGGTCGAAGGAGTAGTCGCTGTCGCCGCCGGAGAGTTCGATGAGCTGGTCGCGGGTCAGCACACGCTGCGCGCTCTTGACGAAGGTCTGCAGCAGGTTGAATTCGGCCATGGTTAGCTCGACCCTGACATCGTCGGGTGCGATCAGCCGGCGGCGCGAACAGTCCATCGTCCAGCCGGCGAAGCGGTAGATCTGCTTGGTGGTGGCGCGCTTGGGCTCGGCGGCGCCATTGCGCCGCAGCACGGCGCGGATGCGCGCCAAAAGCTCGCGCGGGTCGAAGGGTTTGGGCACATAATCGTCGGCGCCCATCTCCAGACCGACGACGCGGTCGGTCGTCTCGGTGACGGCGGTCAGCATGATGATCGGCGTCGAATACTGGGCGCGCAGGTCGCGGCACAGCTCCAGCCCGCTCTTGCCGGGCAGCATCACGTCGAGGACGATGAGATCCACCTGCGTGCGGCGCAGGATGGTCTCCATCTCGATGCCGTCGGCGGCAACCGAGGTGTGCAGGCCCCGCTTCTGGAAGAATTCCTGCAGCAGGTCGCGGATGCCCTTGTCGTCGTCGACAATCAGTATGTGTGCGTCGGATTTCACAGCAGCCCTGTCATTGTTGAGTGCCAAGCCGTTCTGTCGCAACCCACACGATAGAATTCAGGCCATATGTTGGCCAGTGGTGATGATGGGTCCACACCGGCTTTCTCAGACACAATCCAGAAACAAAATTCTACAGTTCAGAAAAACTCCTGAAAAATTTCAAAGGCATAACTGGTCTCGTGGCGGTCAGGTCATCGGCTGCGACGCTAGTCTCCGGGTTTACGGATAAACCGATGCCAAGGTTGTCGATCAGTTTGTTGGGTGCGTTGCTGGGCCTTGGCCTGGTCACTGCCGCTGTCGGACAATCAGACGCAAAGGTGACGCCCACAACCCGGAGCGAACGGTGCGCCAATCTCAGCCACCAATTTGATGAAGCCCTCGAAACCCACGCCACGGCAACGCAGGTCACCGCGGCAAAGGCACTTCAGAGAAAGGGCAACCGGTACTGCGCCGCCAAGAAACAGGCACAGGGCATCCGGATGCTCGCCAACGCTTTGAAGCTGCTTGGAGTGACACCGAACGACCCGGTTCAGTGACATCAGAAATTCGACCCGCATAAAAAGGAAATGAAGCCATGAAAAAGTCCCTCCTGTCCGCTCTCGGCCTCTCCGTTGCTCTCGCCTTCTCGATGCCGGTTCTCGGCAACGCAGCCGCCACCACGACCGCTGCCCCGGCTGCTGCCACGACGACCACCGCCCCGGCTGCTGCCGCGACGACCACCGCTCCGGCCAAGGCTGCTCCGAAGAAGGTCGCCAAGAAGACCGTCTGCAAGGTGACCAAGAAGCACAAGTGCCCGGTCAAGAAGGCGCCCGCGAAGGCGGCCCCGAAGGCTGCTCCGAAGAAGCCCTGATCAGCTTCGAGGTCAGTTCTAGCAAGGCCGTTCCAGCCGTAAATCGGCTGGGGCGGCCTTCTGCCAAGTGCATGGTCGATGAGCTGAACACCGGCGGCTTCCAGCCACGCAACTCGATTGTGCTTAACCCGTTTGCAACGCCGGCCGTGTAGGGCAATCCGCATGAAGAAGCGGCTTTCGTCCATTTTGCGTTCGATGGTGCTCGGCGGCCTGGTGGCCACCGGCGTTGCCAGGGTGCTGATCCTGTTCACAGCCAGCCCGGTGCCCGATCCGGCCAGCGGGCGCACCGAACCTTCGCTGTTTGCGCCTGCGATTTCCACCAATTGGGACTACATCACGCCGGCACAGACCTGGCTGCTGATCGCGCTGACCGGAGCGACGCTGGTCTGCGTTGCCGCGTGGCCGATCGCGGCATGGCTGGAACGCCGGGCCGATGCGGGCGCAAATCGCCGCATCTTTGGCCGAGAGGGCCGTTGAACGGCAACCGACACTTTCCCACATGATGGTGAATGGCCGCGCCTGCTGGACATCGGCTTTGTGCGTCTATCAAAATGGACGACTGCTGTCGCTGGTGCCAGAATGGCGGCAAGGTCGCTTACGCAAAATTGTCGGTTCCGATGCCTGAAATCACCACAAAACCGCGCGTCCAGGTCAAGCCGCAGGTCGAACGGCCGAAGCTCTACAAGGTCATCCTCATCAATGACGATTTCACACCGCGCGAATTCGTGGTGACGGTGCTGAAGGGCGAGTTCAAGCTCAGCGAAGACCAGGCGCACCGGGTGATGATCACCGCGCACCGGCGCGGCGTCTGCGTCGTCGCCGTCTTCACCAAGGATGTCGCCGAGACCAAGGCGACGCGCGCCACCGATGCCGGCAAGGCCAAGGGCTATCCGCTGATGTTCACGACCGAGCCGGAGGAGTAGCCTACCGTCCCTCGCGGTACCACATCGAACCCATTGCCAGAAGCAGCAGGCCGAGACCGAGGAAGCCGCCGAACAGCGGCACGCGCGAGACGGCCTTGAGCACGCTGTCGTCCGTCGTGCGCAGGCCGATCCAGTCGCTGCCGGACGCAGCACCAGCCGAGCGCACGGGCACGATGGAAGGCAGCGTCACGTCGCTGCCAAGGGCCGTGGATGGCGCCAGCCGGCGCACGCTGCCGCCGGTGGCTTCCGCTGGCGCCTTCAGCCGGTTTTCGGTGGAAATGACATCGGCGAATTCCGGTGCGTTGACCGGGCCGACATGGGCGAGCGCCGTCAGGTCGCCATTGGCGACCTGGTAGAGGCCGATCTCGCTGGTCTCGACGCTGCCGAGGAAGACGCCCGGTTCGGATTTCTCGAGCTTAACGGTCAGTGTCTTGCCGGATGGGGTGATGATCTGCGCGGGGCCGGGATCGTCGGCCATCGTCTGGCGGCGGATTTCCAGCACCATGCCGCGGCCGTCGGCGGTCAGCCGCTCCTCCTCGAGCTCGGGCTCCTTCATCAGCCAGTGCGCAATGCGCCGGTAGAGCTGGACATGCGGGCCGCCGCCCTCGAAGCCGCGCGCCCACAGCCAGCCCTGGTCCGACAGAAGCATGCCGACGCGGCCTTCGCCCTTGCGGTCGAGCAGGAGCAGGGGCCGGTTGTCGGCGCCCTTCATCACCACTTCGCCTTCGGGATTCTGCACGCCGATGGTGCGGAACCAGCGGCTCCAGTGCGGCGGCTCGCTGGCCGAACCATCCAGCCCGCGCGTCACCGGGTGGCGCTGGCCAAGATCGGTGAGGCGCGGATAGAAGGCTTTGTCGACAACCTCGCCGGTCGGCATCGCCGGCAGGGCCGCCATCAGCGGTGTGCGTGCGATCGAGCTTTCGCCGGCATATTCGGGGCCGGCCGCAATCAGCAGCGCGCCGCCCTTTTCGACATATTCGGAGATGTAGTCGTAATAGAGGATCGGCAGCACGTCACGGTGCTGGTAGCGGTCGAAGATGATGAGGTCGAAATCCTTGATCTTCTCGACGAACAGCTCGCGGGTCGGGAAGGCGATCAGCGACAATTCGTTGATCGGCGTGCCGTCCTGCTTTTCCGGCGGCCGCAGGATAGTGAAATGGACGAGATCGACCGAGGCGTCGGATTTCAACAGATTGCGCCAGGTGCGCTCGCCGGCATGCGGTTCGCCGGAGACGAGCAACACACGCAGGTTCTCGCGGATACCGTCGATCAGCGCGATGGCGCGGTTGTTGGTGTCGGTCAATTCGCCCGGCTCGCGATCGATGGCGAGTTCGACGATGTTGCGGCCGGCGCCCGGAATGGTCACCTGCAGCGGCATAGCCTGGCCGACGGTGGCGTGCTCGACCGCCACCTGCTCGCCATTGACCGAAACGCGCACATCGACCGGGCCAGTCTCGTTTTCGGTCGAGATGACGCGGTAGGTCATGTCGAGCGGCTTGCCGACAAGGCCGAAGCGCGGCGCGTTCTCGAAGCGGATGCGGCGATCCTTCTCGTGGTCGTTGCCGGTGATCAAGGCATGCAGCGGAGCGTTGAAATCGGGCGCGCCCCGCGGCGCGTCATGCACCTCGCCATCGGTGACCATGATGGCGCCGCCGATGCGTGACGGCGGCACGTCGCGGAAAGCGCCTTCGAGCGCGCCGAACAGCCGTGTCTCGGTGCGCTCCTCGGCGGCCTCGGATTTGCCGGCCTCGACGACGCGCACGTCGAACTGCTTGAAGCGGCCAAGACGCTGCTGCAGCCCGGCCAGCGCCTCGTCGGTCTGCTTGGTGCGATCGCCGATATCCTGGCTCTGGCTGCGGTCGACAATCAGCGCGACGACGCTTTTCAGCGGCTCCCGCTCCTCGTTGAGGAACACCGGGTTGAACAAGGCGGCGGCGAGCGCCAAAAGGGCGATGAAGCGGAAGACCGAGCCGCGCTGGCGAAACCACAGGCCGACCAGTGCCAGCAGCGCCAACGGCACCAGCGCCAAGGCCAGCAAGGGCCAGGAGATCAGCGGTTCGAAGGAAATCGACCAGTTCATCTCTTACCCTCCCCTTTGTGGGGAGGGTTTATCCGTGACCGGAGCGCACCAAACAAACTCATCTTACTGCCCCAGCCGTTCGAGCAGTATGGGCACGTGCACCTGGTCGGATTTGTAGTTGCCGGTCAGCATGTACATCATGATGTTGACGCCGGCGCGCAGTGCGTAGATGCGCTGCATCGGGTCCGCCGGCACGGTCGGCAGCAGCGGGTCGCCATTCTCGTCGACCGCCCAGGCGCCGGCGAAATCATTGGCGGTGATCATGATCGGCGAAACGCCGTCGCCGGTGCGTACCGGCCGGTTCTCGGCATTGCTGGCGTCGAGCGACGCCTCGACCCACAGCGGGCTGCCGGCGAAGCGGCCGGGGAATTCGGGCAGGATGAAGAAGGATTTGGTCAGCACGTGGTCGGACGGCACCGGCTCCAGCGGCGGCACATTGAGGTTGCCGAGGATGTCACGCAGCCGCTCGGTCGCCGGGCTGGTCGAATCGGCGCCGATGCCATTGGCGAACTGGTCGCGGGTGTCGAACAGCACCGTGCCGCCCTGCTGCATGTAGGCGTCGATGCGTGCGATCGCGGCCTGGCTCGGCATCGGCGCGGCCGGATCGATCGGCCAGTAGATCAGCGGATAGAATGACAGCTCGTCCTTGGAGATGTCGACGCCGGCCGGCGCGCCCGGTTCGAGTGCCGTCTTCTCGATCAGGAAGCGGGTCAGGCCCTCGAGCCCGGCGCGGCTGATCGAATCGTCGCCAGGCACGCCGGTCAGCACATAGGCGATACGGGTCTTCGAAATCGCCTCTATGGCCACTTCGTCGCCCGGCTTGGCATCGTCGGCGCGGGCCAGATCGGCATGGCCGAACAAGCTACCCAGCGCAATCAGGACCGCGACGGTGGTTGCCACGGCCCGGGCACGGCGCGGCCGGCGCGAAAACAGGCCGCCCATCCAGAACACCGCCAGCGTATCGAGCAGCATCAGCACCAGGGCAGCCGCAACCAGCGCGCCCTTCAAATTGCGCGATTCGTCAAAGGCATACTGGATCGATGTGACGGGAACAGTGATTTGCGGGCGTGCCAGCGGGGCCAGCGTGCTGTCGGCTTCAAGCAGATTGTGGGCAAACACGCCGGTCTCGGAACCGTAGAGGCCGGGCGGGTTCTCAAATGTCACGGGCAGGGCACCGGAGCCCGGCACCAGCGGCCGCGCGTCAGGCGTCGGCGGCACCAGCGTGCCGTCGGCTGATATCATGCGGTAGGGCGCCAGCGACGCGGCGGCGGCTTCGGCATTGGCGATCGCCGCGCCCTGGTTGCGTGACAGCTGCACGATGCGGCGCAGCATCTCGACGAAGCTGCCCGAGATCGGCAAGTTCGACCATGTCGCCTCGGGGGTGATATGGAACAGCACCAGCGTGCCCTTGCCTTTTTTCAGTCCGGTGACCAGCGGCGTGCCGTCGGCAAGGGCCGCCCAGGTGCGCTCGACGATGTCGGGCGTCGGCTCGGCCAAGACCTGCCTGGTGACGGTGACTTCGGTCGGCGGAGCGAGATCGGCAAACGGGCCGGCCTTGGGGAATTCGGTGACCGGCTGTGGCGACGTCCATGACAGCGCGCCGCCGAGCGAACGCTCGCCGGTGCGCAGGCGGACCGGCAGCAGGTCGTCGTCATTGCCGGCGGCGGCCAGCCGGGAGCCGGCGAAACGCACCAGCGTGCCACCATTGTCGACCCAGTCGACCAGCCTCTGCCGGACCTGTGCGGGAATGGTGCCGATGTCGGCCATGATGATCATCGCCGGCTTCTGATCGAGGATCTGCGGGATGGCGTCGGCGAGGTCGGCGCTGGAGGGTTCGACGAGATCGGCGAAGGGCTGCAGCGCGCGCCTGATGTAGTAGAGCGGCGACAAAAGCGGCTGCGCCTGGTCGGCCTCGGCCTGCGACAACAGCCCGACGCGGCGGCGCTTGGAGCTTTCGTCGAGGACGCGGACCGCGCCGGCCTGGCGCTCGCCGTCAAGCGCGATCGAAGCGAAGTCGTTGCGCAGCTCGAAGGGCACCGCCATGGTGCCGGTGGCGGTGGTTTCGCCAGGCGAAAAGGTCAGCGTCGCATCGGCGATGCGGCGGCCCTTGTCGTCGAAGGCGCCGGCGGTGACCTGCGCCGGGGCAGGGTCACCCGGCGCGCGAATGGCGGTCAGCGCAAAGCCGTCGACCTGGTTATCGGCGGCGGTCAGGCCGGTCAGCGACAGCCTGTCGGCGGTTGCCCAAACGACGCGGGCGGCATTCTTCGACAACAGCGTGTTGAAGGCGGCCTCGTCGCCCTTTGCCGCCAGGCCGTCGGCAAGCACGGCGACGCTGGCGCCGGGCAAGGTCTCCAGC
>NZ_RZRQ01000350.1:0-5837 GCF_003997785.1 Mesorhizobium sp. M7D.F.Ca.US.004.01.2.1
AGCCGGGCTTGCCCGGCTTTTCATTTTTGTGCCCGACGCTGACGCGATGGCGGCCGGCTTATGCGGTCGGCGCTTCAGGGTGCATCAGACCTTCCTTCTTGAGATCGGCCCAAAGCGCTGCGGGCAGTTTCGCATCGAGCAGCGAGCGGTTGCTCTCGACTTCGCTCGGCCGCTGGCCACCGGGGATCACCGAGACGACCGAGGGGTGCAGCAGCGGGAATTGCAGGGCGGCCTCGATCAGCCGCACGCCATGGCGCTTGCAGACGCTCTCGATGCCGGCGACCCGGTCGAGGATGTCCTTCGTTGCTTCGGAGTAATTGTAGTAGGCGCCTGGCTTCGGCCCTGTTGCAAGGATGCCGGAGTTGTAGGGCCCGCCGAGAACGATGCCGATACCGCGTGCCTGGCAGAGCGGCAGGAAGGATGCCAGCGCCTCCTGTTCCAGCAGCGTATAGCGCCCGGCCAGCAAGAACAGGTCGAAGTCGCCGCGCTCAGCCAGCGTCTGCGCAACCTGCCATTCGTTGATGCCACCACCGAACGCCCTGATGACGCCCTGGTCGCGGAGCGAGAGCAAGCCATAATAGCCCGAGCGCATGAACTCCTCGATGCGCCGGTCGGACGCTTCCTTGCTGCCATGGGTGAAGATGTCGACGTCATGCACGAAGAGGATGTCGATACGGTCGACGCCGAGGCGCTCCAGCGAGGCTTCGAACGAGCGCATGACGCCGTCATAGCTGTAGTCGTACACTTCACGGCGCGACGGCGTGTCGAAGAACTTGCCGATGCCGGTGCGCTCTTCCGGCGGGCAGGCGCGCATGATGCGACCGACCTTGCTCGACAGCACATAGTCGTCGCGCTTCTTGCCGCGCAGGAACGGGTTGAGCCGCGTTTCCGACAGGCCAAGCCCGTACAGCGGCGCGGTGTCGTAGTAGCGGCAGCCGGTCGCCCAGGCGGCTTCCAGCGTGGCGTTGGCGTCCTCGTCCGAGACGGCACGATAGAGGTTGCCGAGCGGCGCCGTGCCGAAGCCGAGTTCGGTAAAACTGATGCCGCCATTGCCGATGCGGTCGAAATGCCGTGTCTTCATATCCTGCCGTTTGCCTCGCTTGATTTGTCTGACATGACACTATCATGCCTGTGATCTGGCAAAAGCGTAGCTGCGCGTTGGACACGCATTTTCGCGGTTGCTAGCATGAGCAAAATCAAGCTGTTCGCGGCAGCAAGGGCGGCAAAATCCCAGGATGATTTCAATGGCAGGTTTGCGGTGAGCGACAAGAGCAAAAGCCTGTTCGAGACCGCGCTTGACGAACTCGGCGGCGTGCTGGCGCGCATCGATGAGAGCCGGATCGACGCCGCCTGCAAGATGCTGGCGAGCGCCCGACTGATCGTCGTCTACGGCTGCGGCCGCGAGGCCTTGCAGGTCAAGGGTTTTGCGATGCGGCTCTACCATCTGGGCCTGCCTGTCGCCGTGGTCGGCGACATGACCACGCCGCCGCTGGGGCAGGGGGATGTTTTCCTGGTCAGCTCCGGGCCGGGAGAGACTTCGACCGTGCTGACCCTCATGCAGGTTGCGCACGATGCCGGTGCAACCAACCTGCTGCTAACCGCCCAGGCCGAAAGCGGTGCGGCACAGCGCGCCGATTTCACGCTGCTCATCCCCGCGCAGACCATGGCCAACGATCAGGGGGCACAGAAGACATCGGTGCTGCCGATGGGCTCGGTGTTCGAAGGCGCGCTGTTCCTGCTGTTCGAGGCGATGGTGCTGAAGCTTAAGGATTTGATCGGCGCGTCGCCCGAAGCGATGCGCGCCCGCCACACCAACATGGAATAGATCATGCGCTATGAACTGATGCTGCCGCACCAGATCCGCAAGGCGATCGCCGAGAACTGGCCGGTCGCTCTGCCGCTTGGCGTGCTCGAATACCACGGCGAACACATGGCGGTCGGCATGGACACGCTGGCCGTCGTCAAGACGCTGGAGCTGTTCGAAAAGGAGAAGGACGTCGTCATCCTGCCGCCCTTCTACTACGGTGCTGCGAGCTATGCGGTGGCGCCGCCGGAAGGCAGCGGCTCGGTGCAGGTCGGCGGCAACGCGCTGGCGCCGTTCGGCGAGGAGCTGTTCTACGGCCTGCTGCGCATCGGCTTTCGCAACATCCACGCCATCATTCACCACCAGACCGAGAATTTCGCCGCCGGCATGCCGACCGATCTGGCGTTCAAGACCGCCGGTCGGCAGGCGATCTTCCGCTTTCTCGAGAAGGAACGCGGCGAGGGCTGGTGGGGCTCTCAGGCGATGGCCGACTACTATTCGGGACACGCTGCGGGTGAAAATTTCTTCAACTGGGTGCAAGTGCACCCGCTGATGTCGGCTGACATGAACGGCAAGTACCCGTTCGACCATGCCGGCATCGGCGAGACCTCACTGATGCTGGCGCTATGCCCGGAGGCTGTCGATGCTGGCCACTTCGAAGACAACAAGAGCTGGTATACGGCGAGTGCCAGGGATGCTTCAGCGGAACTCGGGCAGAAGGGCGTCGCCATGATCATGGATCACCTGCGCACAATTCTAAGAGCCTAGCGCGGTTCTTCCTCCTCCCCTTGCGGGGTGAGAAGCGGTCTGCGTAGCGGACGAAAAGCCAATTGCTTGGCTTTTCGAGCTTCGAACGCCCTGAGCCTGCGAAGGGCCGGGGTGGCCGATCCACCTACCGTGTCCCCGCTGCTTCGCAGCGTCCCGGCGTTCGCCGGCCTTTCATCGTGCCACCGGCACGATGAATTCGCCTTCGGCGAACCGGCTGCTCACCCCACAAGGGGTGAAGGGAAGGCTGGCCCTGCTACTTCACCGCTCCCGCGGTCATGCCCATGATCAGATAGCGTTCGAGCGCAATGCCGATGACGGCGAGTGGCGCTATCGCGGCGGTGGCGAGTGCTGCCATCGACCACCAGTTGATGCCTTGCGAGCCGGTCTGGCTCGCCACCATGACGGGAATGGTCTTGGCGTCGGTCGAGGTCAAAAGGGCGGCGAAGAAATACTCATTCCAGCACAGCACCATCGCCAGGATGAAGGCGGCGACCATGCCCGGCAGCGCGATCGGCATGACGATGCGGAAGAAGGCGCCCCAGATCGACAGCCCGTCGACGAGCGCTGCTTCCTCGAGCTCGACCGGGATCGAGTTGAACTGGTCGCGCATGATCCAGATGACGATCGGCAGCACCATCAGCGTGTAGAGCAGGATCAGCCCGACGCGCGTGTCGAGCAGACCGACTTCGCGGTAGAGCACCAGGAAGGGCAGGGCGAGCACCACCGGCGGCAGGATCAGCTGCGACAGGAAGAAGAACGAGATGTCCTCGTTCTTGAACCAGGCGAAATGATAGCGATAGCGGGTGAGCCCGTAGGCGGCGAGGCTGCCGATGACGATGGCCAGGCTCGACGCGCCGACCGAGGTGATCACCGAGTTCATGAAGCGCTTGAGGAACTCCTCGCGCACCGTCGAGGTCTGGAAGATCGAGTCCGGCGACAGGCCGAGCGAGCGCCAGCCTTTCCAGTCCGGCTGGAAGTCGACGAAGGGGATGAGATGGCCTTGCGTGACATCAACCGCGGTCTTGAACGAGGTCGTGATCGTCCAGTAGATCGGAAACAGGCAGATGAACGCCCAGAAGGCCAGCGCCCCATAGATGAAGACGCGGCTGGCGAGGAAGCTCGCCGGTGAGCGGATCTCCGAGGCTACATATTCGGTGGTCTGAACGCTCATCTTGGCTCAATTCACATTGCGGACAAAACGGTTGGCAAATTTCAGCAGCCAGGTGACGAACACGACGATGATCACCAGATAGGCCATCGCCAGCATGGTTCCGTAGCCGACGTTCGAGCGGTCGCGATATTCGCGGTAGATGAAGCTAGACACGGAATCGGTCGCACCGCCCGGGCCACCCGACGTCACCGTGATGATGATGTCGGCAAGCTTCAGCTTGAAGATGATGCGCAGGATCAACGCCGTCACCGAAACCGGCAGCATCAGCGGGAAGGTGACCTGCCAGAAGGTCTGCCACGCATTGGCGCCGTCGACGCGTGCGGCTTCGAGCACCTCGCGCGACATCGCCTGCAGCCCGGCCAGCAGCATGATCATCATGAACGGAATGAAAGTCCAGGCGTCCAGCACCATGATCGCAATGCGCGCGATGATCGGGTCAGAGAAGAAGGCCGGATTTTCCCAGCCGAGATGACGCGCCAATGTGGCCGCCGGTCCGAAGCGGTACTCCATCAGCGATTTGCCGATCATCCACGACACCGCGACCGGCGACAGCATCAGCGGCATCAGGAAGACGACGCGGAAGAATTTTCGCGCCCGGATCTGCGCGTTGAGCAACAGCGCCAGGCCAAAGGCAATCACATATTCGACCGCCACCGCCAGCACATAGAGCACCATGTTGAACAGCGCATTGCGGTAGTAGGGATCGCCCAGCATCTGCCAGAAATTGTCGAGCCCGTTGAACCTGCGGCCGCTGAAGGAGCTGAGGTTCCAGTCGGTGAGCGCGATATAGAAGCCGAACAGCGTCGGGAAGATCACCATGGCGATGGTGAACAGCAGCGCCGGCAGCAGGAACAGGGCACGCTGGCCGTCCTCGCCGCGCGTCAGCACCTGGCCGATGCCGAGCGCCACGCCCCACAACACATAGGCATAGACGACGGGGCGCCAGGTTTCGGCTTCAGCCTTGTAGAAAATCTCGAACACGATCACCGCTAGCAGGCCAAGCGTCGCCACGGCCATCAATGCAAAGCCAAGCCGTCTGCGGGCCGGTGAAATCAGGTCGTAAGGGGCGGCGTCTGCCGGCCACTGGTTTGCGGTCGAAGTCTGGTCAGCCACAAATCTCGCCCGTTCAGGAGGCTTCCGAAAGGAAGCAGGTTATTTGTGGTCCGGCAGCAGCCTTCGCCGCCGGACCACGGTTCGTAGGCCAGCCTACATGCCGAGCGAGGCCTTGTAGAGCTTGACCTGCTTTTCGCGGCCGATCTGGTCGGTGAGCTTCTCCCAGGCCGCGGCAATGGCGTCGGCGCCTTCCTGCGCCTTCATCTTGCCGGCGAAGGTGTTGGCCAGAATGTCCTCGGCGGCGCTGTAATACTGGAAGATGCCGGGGATGCGTGGCTCGATCGCCGCGTTCGGATGGTTGTACGAGTCGCCTTCCGACTTGAGGTAGGAGGTGATGAAGGCCTCGTCATAGCCTGCCGCCACCCACTCCGGAATGTCGAAATGCGAATTGCGGTAGGGCTGGAAGCCCGACGGATACATCGCCGTCCAGATCGACAGGTCCTTGCCGCCGAGATGGGCGGCAGCCGACCATGCCGCCTTCTTCTTCTTCTCGTCGGCATCGACGCGGGCCATGACATAGACGCCCCAGCCGAGATAGGCGCAGTTCGGCGCATAGTTCGGGCCGCTGGCGAGCTTGTCCCACTTGCCGGTCTTGGAATTGTAGACGTCGTCCGAGCCCGGCAGGATCGAGAAGCCGGTGACGTCGCCAATGACCGACGAGTCGTTGGTCTTGACGTTGGAGCCGACGTCACCCCACCAGGGGATCATCGAGCCGGTGCCGGCCAGGAACTGCTGGAAGGCAGTCGTGTTCGGATCGGCATTGATCTGGTCGGCGGGTTCGGACGGCAACGCGTCGATGACGTCCTGGATGGCGCGCACCCAGGCCGGGTTGTTGATGCGCGGCTTCATCGTGTCGGCGTCGAACAGCCAGGCCTTGTCGTCAGGATGCTTGGCATAGGCGGTGGCGCGGCTGCCAAGGAAGTAGAAGCCGAAACCGCCCCAGGGCTTTGGCGCATCGAGATAGCCATAGACGTCCTGGCC
>NZ_RZRQ01000351.1:0-5726 GCF_003997785.1 Mesorhizobium sp. M7D.F.Ca.US.004.01.2.1
ACACGTTCGACGCGGCAATCTGCTTCTATGTCGGCATGAACATCGCCGACAAGGCCGCCGTGATCGCGCAGGCTTTTCGCGTTCTGAAGCCGGGCGGCAAGCTGATCTGGACGGAAGCCGTGCTGGCTGGCGGTGAGCCGCATTACCCGTTGCCCTGGGCGGTCGCGCCGGAGGCCAGCCACCTTGTTGATCGAAACGCTCTGAAAGCCCTGTTCGTCGACGCAGGCTTCCACATTGACGAAATCGTCGACGAGACCGGCGAACATGTCGAACTGGCGTTGAAAAGGGCCAGCTCCGGTATCATTCCCTCGCCTGCACAACAGCAGGCCAATGAGATCGTGCTCGGCGCTGAATTCGTGCAGCGGCGCAAGAATTACATCCGCAGCCTGAGCGAAGGCAGGCTGGCGTCGCTGGCCGTCATCGTCTCGAAGATTGCCTGACCGGAGCCCAGCTCGCTCCGCAAGGGGCAGAAACACAAAACCCGCCTCGGCGGCGGGTCTTTGGCGCAAATCAGCACCATGGACAAATATGTAGCATGGCTGCCCTCACCCCGTCAACGATTTTCTAAGAAAAAATTCCTATGCCGCTTTTTCGGGCGATCCTGAAGATCTGCAAAGGCATAGCCTCGCCGCGCCCTCCGGAGCGAAAACGCCGCTCGCGCGTTTCGATCTGGATCTGGCGCAATTCCGGACGGAAAACCGTTTCACACTTTTCCTGGAATTGCTCTGGCCACGGGAGCAATCACCATGAATGTCGCCAATCTTCAACTCGAAGGCCTGCTGATGGCCGTCGCGTCTATCAACCACCTCCTGGTTCAAAAAGGGGTGCTGACGGCGGAGGAAATCGATTTGGCGCTGCGCAAGACCGAGGCCGGCGAAACCAGTCAGGAGCGATCCGACGGCATGTCCGCTTCAAGCCGTGACGCCGTCAACTTCCCGATCCGGCTGCTGGGCCTCGCCAATCAGTGCCAGCCGGAGGCGGACATGCCCTCCTTCTCGAAGCTGGCCCGCATGGTCGGCAAGATCAAGGAACCCTACAACGACCAGCTATGAGGGCTCCAGAACGACGGACCGACACTGGCAACCCCGCGGAAATCCCGTTTTTGCCGGCTGGCTGGTTTTTGGCCGACGGCTGTGAAATCATTAGCCAACACGCATGGAATGATTCCCGTCACACGCCCTTGTGGGAGAAGACGATGGACAGACCAGCCATGGCATCCGTGTTCAGGGTGCGGCATGCACCGGCCACGGTTTCCGGGGTGCGCAGCACCGGCCAGGGCCAGGCCGACCCGGTCATCCGCGTGCGTTCGCTCGGCGAAGCGATCCGCTTCGTCGCCCACGCTTATCCCCAATACGATATCAGCGCCGTCGCCATCACCTCGAGCGATCCTTCGGCCCCTCGCCTCGGCAGCCTGGAGGTGAAGGCGCTTTGGCGTGAGTATGGCGAGCGCCTGACGCAGGAATAGACAGGCCATTCTTTCGCGACCGCGCCGCATGGTGCTCACGCCCTGCCCGGCCATCCCAGGTTTAGCGAAAGCACCCGGCCCGGCCCGTGCACCGCCGCAAACAGCAGTCCGGCCAGGAAGGAAAAATGGTCGATGAAGAAGCCGAACTCGGCCTGGTTTCCGGCCCAGTGGCTGGGCCCGTGGAAGGCAAAGGCGAGGAACAGCACATAGGCGGCGGCGATCAGGGCCGCCTGGGTGAAGAAGGCGCCGGTCAGGAAGCACAGCACCAGGGCGACTTCCAGGATCGCCGCGCACCAGGCCAGGAACAGCGGAAACGGAAAGCCGGCGGCGGCGATATAGCCGGCGGTCGCCTCCATGCCCATGAACTTGAAGGTCACGGCCATCAGGAAGACGCCCGCGAAGATCAGCCGGGCGATGAGAAGGGCCGCGGTCTGCCACGGCGATTGGGTGATTTGCGACGACATGCTCGTTCTCCAGCTTTGCAGGTTGGTCGCTCCTAGGACGCGCGACGATCGCCAGGTCCGACACATCAGGCCAATTTTTTAATCGACAAGCGCGATGCAGGCGCTCCGCCAGGGATCCGGGATGCCTCTTGAAACCATGCACCGTGCCGGCAGGACCGATTTTCGGTTTGCCGGCTGACGGTATATTATTGCCCGCTCGAAGGGGGAAATGGACATGGCCAAGGCATTGATCATCGGTGCATCCCTTGATCATGAAACTTGTTGGTAACCGCGATTGTGCTATTGTTAGCTGGGGCTAATGCACAGGCGTGTACCGGTGCAGTTAATTCGGGCGGGTTTGAAATTGGGCACGAACCTCAGGTTCAGGATAAAATCCCTTGCCGTCCGGTCGACGGCACTGGAATGCAGCGGCTGCGGCGGCGCCGGCCAAGTCTTCCAATGCCCGCGCTGGACGAGTTCCAATGGCAATTGCTGCCCCGCCGGCACGCACCAGCGCGGCTGCCCCGGAGTCAGCACCGCCTGTTCCGAATGTGACGGCGACCACCTTTCCGACGCCGACCCGATGCGGCCATCGGCCTGATACAGGCTTGCGAAGCCGTAGCCGCACCTGGCGGCGTTTGGCGGGGCATGGCGTTATTGTCGTGCCGGTGGAACCAGCGACGCCGATCTGTGTTATGTCCTGTTGATCGCGGGATCGGGCGCCGACGGCTGCGCGTTTCCCCGACAACAGAAAGTGAGGCCTGGGATGGCTGACGACAAGTCGAAGACGAAACAGGACCGCAAGCTGGTCTCGAGCGAAGAGCCTTACGAGGTCGCCGCCTTTGCCCGCAAATACGGCATCCCGCCAAGCGAGGCGCAGACCATCATCAAGCGCTACGGGCCATCGCGCAAGAAGCTCGATGCCCATATGGCGGCGCGCGGCTAGGCCTTTCCCGGGATCGGGACGGGGCTCAATCCGGACGAGCCGATGCGGCTCTGTCCCGGACGAGCCAATCCGGCTCTGTGCCAGACGAGCACCCGGCCCGCAGCGCCACGCAATGACGGAGGTTGCCATGTCCGACACCATACGCAGGACCGGCAGTTGCCTGTGCGGCGGCGTGCAGTTCTCGGTCAGCGGTGCGCCGCTGCGCATTGGTCTTTGCCATTGCAAGGATTGCCGCAAGGCCGGCGGCTCGGTCTATTCGGCCTTTGCCATCTGGCCGCGCGAGGCCTTCGAGACGACTGGCCTTGTCAGTTCCTATGGCACACGCAGCTTCTGCCCGACCTGCGGTGGCCGCGTCGCCTGGGTTGACGACAACGAGGCCGAGGTGACGATCGGCAGCCTCGACATCGCGCCGACCGATCTCGTACCCGAATATGAATTGTGGACCTCAAGGCGCGAGACCTGGCTGCATGCCTTGCCCGACACCGAACAGTTCGAGCATGACCGGCCGGCGGCGCACGACGCCGAAGTGCCGACGCCGAGGTCGCTGTCGGATGCCGACGCGGCCGAGTGAGATTTGATCTCGCCGGCAGGGAACCCACCCCTGCCGGCGACGTTATCCGGCGCCTCGTTCTTTGTGCATATCGTTTTCCCCAAAACCGCTGTGCACTTTTGGGCGACATGCATCAGTCACGGAGACGACCGTTGAACGACAAGATGTTTCCCCGACCCATCAAGTTGAAGTTTGCCCCCGAGCGTGAGCGCGTCGTGCGCAGTGCCTGGGAAGGCCTGGAATGCCTCGGCGACTGGCCGGCCGGCCAGGGCCGGCAATACCGGGCGGCGCTGCGCAGCTGTCGCGACGCGCTGGACGGCTGGACGCCGCCGGAAAAGGCGATGCGGGCAATGATCGACGCCGCGCGCGAAGCAAAATTCCTCCAGTAGCGGAAAACAGGACATGGCCGAGTTGATGCTGTCCACGCCGATGCGGATCAGACCGCATGGCTCCGACACGATCCGCGACATCACCACGCTCGGGGACGCCAGCGAAATCCTCATCGACTGGCCGCAGGCCAAGCGCGGCCCGTTCTATCAGGCCGCGCGCGAACAGGTCGAAGCAGCGTTGGAAGGCAAGGCGGGTGCCGCCGAGGCGCAGGAAGCGTTCGCCGCGCTCTGCAACCATGCCGGCGTGCTGGTTCGGTAAGGCACCAAGAAGCAGGCGAGGCACGGTGCCTCGCCTGCTTTTTGGTGCAAAATCGGTCTGATCACTCGGCGGGAAGCTCGCCTTGTACGATCGGGTTAGAGCTTTCGAAGCCAAAACTCTTTGGCGCCAGCAGAACCAAAGCAATCACAACGGCAATCGAGGCAAGCAATGTGGCCGTGGTCGCAATATCTCTCACAATAATCTCTCCAAATTCCAGTCGTGAGAGAAACGTTCCTGGGAAACCGAGGTTCCATTAGCTTGAGCGATGATACCGGCGAGCCTGCGTTTATTGTTTCGGCGGCTGAGCCGGCACCTGCCCCGGCTTGATCACCGGCATCTTGCCTTCATCGGGCGCCGGCGCTGCCATTCCCTGGTCGCCGGTCGCGGGCGGTTTCAGCACACCGCCGCAATCGTTGAGCTTCTCCGTCAGATTGTCGCTGCCAGGCTGCTGTTCCTGTTTTGCGTCTTGCTCCGTCTGGACCCGGCATTTATCGGCCTGCGGCGCCTGGCTGTCGTCCTGCTGGGCCGCAGCCGGCATTGCCAGCGCCAGCATCAGGCTGAATGGGACGATGGCGAGAATTCTCATCTCGGCCTCCTTCTTCCTGTCACGGCCGCCCGCGGCGACCTTTCCCTTCACAGGGACAACGCCTGTCGATGAAAAAGGTTGGCCGCTTGCGCGCCAGCCGTGTTGCAACCAAATCCGTTCGCCGCCCGTTGCGCGTGCCGGAGGCGACCATGTTCAATGAGTTTCAAAGCGCGGAAATCGACACCGGTGATGCCGGCATATTCTGCCTGCGTGCCGGCAGTGGCCCGCCGCTGCTGTTGCTGCACGGCTTTCCGCAAACACATCTGATGTGGCACGACATTGCGCCCGTCCTGGCCGACCGGTTCAGCGTCGTCTGCGCCGATTTGCGCGGCTATGGCGGCAGTTCCTGTCCGGCCTCCACTCCCGATCACGCGCCCTACGCCAAGCGCTCCATGGCCGCCGACATGGTGGCGCTGATGGAAAAACTTGGTTTCAGCCGCTTCATGGTCGCCGGCCATGATCGCGGCGGGCGTGTCGGCTACCGCATGGCGCTTGATCATCCCGACAGCATCGAAAAGCTCGCCTTGCTCGACATCATAGCCACGGCCGATGTCTGGGATCGAGCCGACGCCAGGCTGGCGCTGGGCTATTGGCCATGGTCGTTGCTGGCGCAGCCCGAGCCGTTGCCGGAAAAGATCCTGGCTGGCGCCGCCGAGGCGATCATCGAAAATGCGTTGAGCGGCTGGGGCTCATCACCGTCGGTGTTTCCAGCCGAAGTGCGTCGGGCCTATGTCGATGCCTTGCGCGACCCTTCCCACATCCATGCAATCTGCGAGGAATACCGGGCAGCGGCGACGCTTGACCGCGAGCACGACCGTTCGGACAAGGCCGCCGGCCGGCGCATCCGTTGCCCGCTGCTGGCGCTGTGGAGCGGTCAAGGCGCATTGGCCGAATGGTATGCCGGCGAAGGCGGGCCGCTGGCGCTGTGGCGCGGCTGGGCCGATGACGTGCGCGGCCAGGCGATGCCAGGTGGACATTTCTTTCCCGAGGAGAACCCGGCGCAGACCGTCGACGCGCTGGCCGGCTTCTTCGGCGAACCGGGCCATGCCGCCCAGAAGATCCTTTCGCGCCGGTGAGCCCTCAAGGGC
>NZ_RZRQ01000352.1:0-5677 GCF_003997785.1 Mesorhizobium sp. M7D.F.Ca.US.004.01.2.1
GTTGCGGAAGATGTCGACATAGGTTCGGCCGAGCAGTCGCGCCAGATCGTTCGAGGACGTCCGCGCCAGACCGACGATCGTTCCCACGATGGTCGCCAGTATCAGGCCGACGCTGCCCAGGAAAAGCGTGTTGATGATGCCGATGAGGAAGTACCACCAATAGGGATCGTTGGCCGTGGCGGGCAGCAGCGAGAAATTCACATCCCAACCCGTCGACTTGAACAGAAAGTCGAATCCGGAGGTGATCCCCTGGTCAGCGAGGTTGCGGCGGGCGATCACGATGCCGGCAAGCACCATCGCGGCGATAGAGCCGACATAGAGGACCTGCAACAGTGCGTTGCGGACCTTTTGATTTCTCAGCAGGCTGACCATCCAAAGATCCTTGCCGAATTGTCGCCGGCCCCGCCCGGCAGGTGCCGGGCGGGGCCCAAAGCGGGTGAGTTAAGAACGGATCAGTCGATCACCAGCGGGAACAGGACACCGCCATTGTTCCACAAATTGGTCAGCTCGCGGTCCATCTTGTAGGGCGAGTCCTTGCCGAGGTCGCGCTCGAAGATTTCGCCGTAATTGCCGACGTTCTTGATCACCTTGTAGGCCCAGTCGTCATCGAGACCGAGACCCTTGCCCATGCCTGGCGTGACGCCGAGGAACTTGGCGACTTGCGGCGAAGTCGGCTTGGCCTTGATCTCGTCGACGTTCTTGGAGGTGATGCCTTCCTGCTCGGCGAAGATCAGGGTGCTCAGCGTCCAGTTGGCGATGTCGACCCAATTGTCGTCGCCTTGCCGCATGATCATGACCTCAGGCTCGACGGCGAGCACGTCGGGCAGGATGACATGGTCGTCGACCTTGCTCTTGGCGATGCGCGCAATGGCGAGCGTCGGGCCCCATTGCGCATAGAGATCGCAGCGTCCCGAGAAATAGGCCTGCTCGAGCTCCTCCGTCTTTTCGATGAGCACGGGCTCGAGCTTGATGCCAAGCTTGGCCGTATAGGCCGCGACCTGCTGTTCCTGCGAGGTACCGGCGGGAATGCAGATCGTGCCGCCAGCGGCATCCTTGAGCGACTTGAGGTTGAGCTCCTTGTGCGCCATCACCTTCGTGGTTCCGAGGTAGTAGGACATGGAAAATTGCAGCCCGAGCTCGGTGTCTCGGCTGAGCGTGCCGCCCGACGCCTTGATGATGATGTCGACATCGCCTGACTGCAGGGACGGCCAGCGCTGCGCCCAGCTGATCGGAACGATCTTCAGCTTTGCCGGGTCGCCGAGCACGGCCGTGGCCACCGCCCGGCAGAGATCGATGTCCATGCCCTTCCAGTTGCCCTTGTCGTCGACTTCGGCGAAGCCGAGATAGGATCCGTCATGGCCGGTGCAATTGAGCACGCCGCGCGCCTTGACGATCTCCAGCGTCTTGCCGCCGGCGGCTTCTGCCGGCGCTGCAAAATGCACAAGTCCAAGGGCCATGGCTGCGGCCCCCCATTTCATCGTTTTCATGTTCCGTCTCCACTGTTGAGGCTGTTTGGTTTCTTGTTGTTGGAGGTCCGAAAGTTTTCTTTCGGAGCTCGGTCTCAAAGCCGCTCCTAGTCGGAAAGCGGGGTCGGTTTCGGCACGGAGGAAATCTTCAGGTCGCTGCTCCAGTCCTGCTGGGCGAGCCATCGATGAAGGGCGGCGACCGCCTTCACGCGCAGGTGCCCGCGCGGGACGATCAGGTAGAAGCCAGGGACCTCCTCCGGCCTCATATCGGCAAGGGCGTCGCGGCCGACCGGCGCGACCAGCGCACCCGACCTCAAATCTTCCTCGGCGTCGATGACGGAGACGAGACCGACGCCGATGCCTTGCAGGGTTGCGCGGCGCATGGTGGCGGCATCGTCGAAACTGATGCTTCGGTTGCCATCTGTCTGCTCGATGGCAAGGTGCCGTAAAATGTCTGGCCAAAGGCGCTTCGATTTGACGGTGTCCAGCAATGTGAACAGCGTCAGGTCCTGCGCCGACTTGATGCTTTCGCCGATGGCCGGAGTGCAGCAGATGACCTTCGGATCCGGCACCAGCAGGATGGTCTCGTAGTCCGGCCAATTGCCGTAGCCCCACTGGACGGTCATATCGATGTCGTCACGTCCGAAATCGGGCAGGTCGACCATCGTCGTCAGGCGCAGATCCGCACCCGGCAATATCTCCCGGAACAGGGACAGACGAGGCAACAGATAGTGGGTCGCGAAATAGGGGCTCGCATTCAGGTTGATGCGGTCCCGGTAGTTCGACTTGGTGACGCGGCGAACACCTTCCGAAAACTCGTCGAACCCGGCTTTGACATAGTGCGAGAGAAGGATAGCCGATTCTGTCAATTCGACCGACCGCCCCTTGCGCTCGAACAGCGTCACCTGAAGCGTATCCTCCAGAAGCTTGATCTGCTGTCCGACGGCCTGCGGCGTGACCAGCAATTCGTCCGCCGCCTGCCGAAAACTCTTGTGCTGCGCGACGGCGTGGAAGACGCGAAGCGCATTCAGCGAGGGAAGGCGGAGCTTGCCGGTCATCGTGTATTCCACCTCCTTTCGCTTGCGTTCCTGTTGGACAATTCAGCGCCGCAGGCGCCGTTAAAACAACTCAGGCGTATATATAACCACCTGAAACAATTACGTTTTCTCCGGTCATATAGGTGTTCTTGGGACCGCCCGTCATGAGCACCCACTCGGCAATCTCCGTAGGCTCGGCACCACGACCCAGCGGGCTCGCCTTGGCCAGTTCCTCCAGGAAGCCGAGGGCCTTGGCCCGCTCCGTGGCCATGCCTGCGGGGGCCACCGAATTCACTAGGATTCCGTGTTTTGCGACGTCATGGGCGAAGGAGCGCGTCAGGCTGACCACGGCGGCCTTGGTTGCCGCATAGTGGGCGTTCTGCGGATGCGCCTTGAAAGCGTCGACAGAGGTCAGGTTCACGATCCGCCCGCGCACATGGCTCTTCGGCTCCTGCGACTGCATATGGCGAACGGCCGCCACCATCATGTGGTAGGTGCCTTTGATGTTGATGCCATTGGAGGCGTCCCAATCGGCATCGCTGATCTCGAGGAGCGGGCGGCGAGGGTAGATCGCGGCGCAATTGATCAATGTATCGATACGCCCGAGCTTCGAAACGATGGCGTCGAAGGCGGCGTGGCACTGAGGACCGATCTGTATATCGCATAGGGCGGTCGCGGTCGGCAGGCCGTTGGCCTTTGCCGGCTCTAGCGCGGCTTCGGCGGCGTCCTGGTTGATGTCGATTATGCCGATCTTCGCCGCTCCGGCCTCTACAGCCATCCGGGCCAGAAGCGCGCCGAGGCCGGCGCCGCCACCAACGATCAGAACGGAAAGATCCTTCATTCCAGTTTTTCCTTACTTGGTGCCGCTTGGCGAGGTCGGCCAGGTCGGCATGATGTCAAAACGGGTAACGTCGGCCCATGCGGGCAGGCCGAGCACCGCGACGACCATTCTGGCCACGTCGTCCGGCTGCACCACTTTGCTGGCGTACATGGCCGTGCGCGCCTTGGCGTCGAGGATGTCCTGGTAGAGCTGCGTCTCGACACGGCCGGCGACGATCTCGGTGACGCGTATGCCTGATGGGGAGAGGTCGGCGCGCAACGCGGCGGCAAAACCTGATATCGCCGCCTTGGTGGCTGAATAGACGGCAATGTTGGAATATGCCGCGTGGCCCGCGGTGGAGCCGGTGAACAAGATATGGCCAGACTGCCGCTCGCGCATCTGCGGAACGACGAGGCGGGTAAGCATGATTGCTGCGCTGAGGTTTACCTCCAGCGTGGAGTCGATGTCGGCGATCTTCATGTCGGCGAAATTGCCCAGCGGCGGCATGATCCCGGCATTGTTGATCAGCACGTCGATGGTGAGATCCGCCAGAACAGCCTCCAGCGCCTCGCGATCGGTGATATCGACAGCGATGGGCACGATGCCGGATCGCTCGGCCTGCAACGCCTTGAGCGCGGACTGGCTGCGCCCGACCGCATAGACGTCATAGCCGGCGTCGCTCAACGCGATCGCCATGGCCCGCCCTATGCCGCTCGTTGCACCTGTGATGAAGGCTGTCGTCACGTGGGTTTCCCTGATTGCCTGGTTTCAGTCTGCGGCCTGGGCCGATGCCGCGAAACCAAGAAAACCAGCAAAAAGGAAAGATAAACTTTCGAAAGCCCGTTCAGCCTGCGAAACTTACTGGGGTGTCCGCACGATCGCGGAAGCCGAAAACCCAAGGAAACGCTGGGAGAATGGCGCTTTCAATGCGTCGGAAAACGGGTGTCGCTGGCCGGCAGAGCAAAAACAAGGCTTTCGCAATGCGTGGCCAATCTGGTCCACGCGCCTGCGCATGCGAAGCGAAGTCGCCGGCCTCACCCTCCTGTCGGGGCAGGCCTCTTCATATCGGTAAAGAGCGATGCCGCGGCCGCCTTCTGCTCGGCCTCGGTCGCCGCGACGCCTGAAGCCCGGGCCAAAGCGCGCACGCGCCCGAGGCTGTTGTGCAGATGCTTGCGCATGGCCTGGCGAGCAGCGCGACCGTCCTGCCTTTCGATAGCGTCCACGATGGTTTTGTGTTCGTTATGGATGCGGGCGTAGTAGCTGTCCTTGAGCGCTGATGTGACCACATAACCCAGTTGAAAGCGTGGAACGATCATCGGCCTGAGATAGCTCAGGAAGCCGTGGATGAATTCGTTGCCTGCGGCTTTGGCGATCGCCAGATGGAAATCATAGTCATAGTGGATCTGGACGGCTGCGGGATCCGCCTGCTGGGCGTCGACCTGTTCCATCAGGGCCCGGATTGCATTCGCCTCCGCATCGGTGCGCCGTTCGGCGCACAGCCCGGCGGACTCCACCTCGACACTCAATCTCAGTTCGAGCAGAGCGATGGTTTCCGGCAAGGTCCTGAGGGCCTCGTCCGGTATCGAGAAATTGCGCGGCGCCGGCGTTTCGCTGACGAACATGCCGCGTCCTTGCTGCGGCACCACCATGCCCTCGGAGCGCAATCGCGCCACCGCTTCCCGCACCACCGTGCGGCTGACGTCGTATTCGGCGCAAAGCTCTGCCTCGGTCGGCAATTGGGCGCCGGGCAGCAACTGCCCGGAGCGGATCTTTTCGGACAGGCTCTCGGCCACGACGGTGGAAAGTGGCTTGCGCTTCGTCATCAGTGTTCCCCAGTCCGATGCCAGATGCAGGATGATGCCCGAACCGGCAAGGCCATTCAAACCGCCGCGGTGACGATCAGCTCGACCAGCATTCCGGGCTTGGCCATGCGTCCTTCGCCGGAAGAGCGCGCCGGTGCGTGCTCCTTCGGCATCCATGCGTCCCAGACCGTGTTGACTTCGTCGAAATCCCTGATGTCGTCCAGCCACATCTGCACGTGAAGGATGCGGGTCTTGTCCGTACCGGCCTTGGCAAGCAGGACGTCGACCTTGCCGAGCGCCTCGCGCATCTGGTCAGCGGCGGACTGACCCGGCTTTGCGACCTGGCCGGTGAGGTAGAGGGTGCCATTGTGGATGACCCCGTGGTGGATGCGGGTGTCGAAGTCGAAGCGCTTGATGTCACTCACTGGATTGTTGTCCTTGTCAGATTTCCGGCCTCCGCTGGATGGGGTCAGATTGCCGGCGTCTGCCGGATGGGGTTTCCCTGCAGATATTGCGCGTAGGGCGCCTGAACGAGCCAGCCAGCGTCGACGG
>NZ_RZRQ01000353.1:0-5671 GCF_003997785.1 Mesorhizobium sp. M7D.F.Ca.US.004.01.2.1
GCGCAGGCAGGCTTGCGTCGCCGGCACGAAATTCGAATTGGCGGAGTAGCGCAGCGCAAACAGGAAATCGCGCAGAGCTTCCGCCCATTCCTTCTCCTCGTCGGTCTCCTCGTCGTTCATGGCCGCCGTCGACAGCCCATGCCATTTTTCCGACTGCGGGATGATCAGGCTTTCCAGCCCCGCGGCCAGCCGGTTGGCGGCCGAGTTGATGGTGTTGGCATAGACGCGGGCGCCGCGCCGCTCCTGCCGCTCGGCCTGCGAGTCCGGACTGCCGGTTCGGCGCCCGCTCCAGATATCGGGCGCATCGGGGTCGCAGAACTCCGCCACCTGCTCCCACACAGCCTCATACTGGCTGCGCTCGCTCTCGAGCTCGGACTGGCGCGACAGGATATCGCGGGCGCGGGAATCGGTCATTTTCAATCTCGCTTGATTGGCGCGTCGCCGAAGCTGTCGATCTCACCCCTCGTGGGGGAGATAGCCGGCAGGCCAGAGGGGGGCGCGAAGGATCGCCAGCTCTTCAATCCAGGCGACTGACAACCTGCAGGGAAACGCATTGCAATGTGCCGACAGGCCGGCGGGACAGCGCCCCCCTCTGCCCTGCCGGGCATCTCCCCCACGAGGGGAGAGATCGGCTGTCTTGTCATCTTTTGCCCACTTGGCGGTGCTACGCACGTCTGCGGCGGGTTTTGTTGGAGGTCGATGTGACGACAAGCCTTGCCGCCCTGAAAAGCCAAAGCAAACGCGCCGTGAAACGGCTCATCGGTTACGATTCCCGCAACTGGCTGCGCGTCCGCCAGATCGAGGCGTTCAGCCTCTTTCTCGAAGCCGGCAACCGCAAGGCCTCCGACGTGATCGAGATCTCGCCCGGCTGGAACCGCTACTGGCGCACAATGTGCCCCAATTACCGCAGCGTCGATTTCCCCGCCTTCGACATCTGCAAGGACCGCACCGACGAGCAATATTCCATCGTCATCGCCGACCAGGTGCTTGAGCACGTGCAGCGGCCGCAAGCGGCGGTGCAGAACATCCACGCCATGACCCGGCCCGGCGGCTGGGCGATGGTGGCGACACCCTTCCTGTTTCGCGTGCACGCCAGGCCGCACGACTACAACAGATGGACCCCCGCCGGCCTCAAGCAGCTGATGGTCGAGGGCGGCTTCGCGGAAGCCAACGTCAAGGTCCACGGCTGGGGCAACAAGGCCTGCGCCAGGGCCCATATCGGCGGCCCCGTGCGTGCCTACGGTCTGTGGCGGGATCTCAGCAACGACGAGGAATACCCGCTGATGGTCTGGGCTTTTGCGAAAAAGGCGAGCTGATCTCCCCCTCGAGGGGGGAGATCACCCCCGCCTTCTCATCACCCGCGCATGCCGTCGCCACACCCACCAATCCCACACGCGCTTCCTGAAACTGCGCTTCATCGCGGTCATGGTCTAAAGCCCCAGCAGCACGCGGCGCTGGCCGGTGAGGCTGCCTGGCGCGAGGTCGGTCTTGATGGTGCTGGCTGTGCCCTGACGCTGTTCGAGCTCAGCCCGCAGTGCCGCCTCGCGCGCCTGCACGTCCTTGTCCTGCGCCGTCGGCGTTGGCGGCAGCGGCTTCAGTTCCGGTGGTTTTTGCAACAGACACATGGTTCCAGCCTTCTCTTGTCCAGTCGTAGAGGAAAAAATCTTCGCCGTTGCGGCCATAGCCAGGCAGCAGGCAGCGTTGCGTGGCGCCCAGCCGGCCAAGCCAGCGCAGCGCGAGATCGTTGGCGGCCAAGGCGCGGGCCTCGACCCGCCAGGCGCCGCGCGCGGATACCTGCGGCCCCAGCACGGCGTGAAAGAACCCGGTAATGCCAGGCACGCAGCGCCGCATGCGGCGCGTGCCCCAGCTCCAGGCGATCCACAGCCCGCCGCGCTGTTCGGCGGCGCCAAACCCGGCTTCCGGATTGCCGTCGAGTTCCGCGACATAGGCAAACCCCTGCAACGCCGCCAGCGCCAGCAGCGCCGGCGACCAATGGTCGAGCTGGCAGTCGATCTCGGCCCGGTCTTCAGGGCGAAGATTGGCGGCGATATAAGAGAGGTCGCGCAGCGTGGCGGGGATGATGCGGACGGTCATGGGCAGGCCTGAGCAATGGGTTGCACTTCCCGCTTTCGGGCGGAGTCTCGGCCGCTTGCGCCCTTGACCGGCCCCGTCGCCAGTGACCTACTTCGGACATCGACGGCAGGAGACGGGCGAATGGACATTCGAGCGACACTGACGGAGCTATGCGAAGCCTTCAACGCGCACGATCTCGATCGCATCATGGCGTTCTTTGCCGACGACTGCGTCCTGGAGATGCCGAGGGGCGCCGAGCCCTGGGGAACGCGTTACGAGGGCAAGCGCAGCGTATGGGACGCGCTGGCGACACGCTTCGAAGGCCTGCCCGATGTCCACTACGGCAAGGCTGAGCACTTTGCAGACGAGGCCGCCGACACCGGCATGTCCAAATGGACCCTCACCGGCACCACCCGCGAGGGCGTGAAAAAGGAAGTCCGGGGTTGCGACTTCTACACGTTCCGCGACGGCAAGGTGATCCGCAAGGATTCTTATTGGAAGATCGTGGAGTAGGAGCTGGGACATGGGTCACATCGGCGCCAGCGACCAATGGTCAAGCTGGCAATCGATCTCGGCGCGGTCTTCGGGGCGCAGGTTGGCGGCGACGTAGGAGAGGTCGCGCAACGTGGCGGGGATGATGCGGGGCATGGATGGACTTTCGTCAGCGAAGCTGACGTGGCGGAAACCGGTTGATACGGCAAGGCGCCACTGCCTTGGGGCTGGCACGAGAGGCGGAAAAGCGCGCAGAGAATATGACGTCAGAGCGGGGCGCCGACATCGCCGGGGAGTCGGCGAAGGCCGATAAAAGCGCTTAGACTGACCTTTCCCACTCATTGAGAATTTCAATGTGGTCGTCTGTCTTTAGCGGCGCTGCGCTGAAGTAGATATTGGCGCCAAAATCGACCCCTTCGCGTCTTTCTATACGGAACGGGATCGGCTTCAAAGACGGTATCTTGGCGTGATCGGCGCTCAACCCGATACCAAAGGGATAGTAGTCAATAGCCGCTCCGGTTGTGGCGTTCAGCCTGTTCGAGATAGAACGACTGATATTGTTCAACGCGGCAAGCAGTTTTAGCACGTCCTTGTCGCTATGAAATGTGAGAGTCGACTCGTACATCCTATCTATAGGGAAAGCCTTTGTAAAAGTGGCGTGCCAGCGCTCCGACATATAGGCCAGAACATCAATAAGAAATTCGTCCAAGACGTTGCTACTCGCCCGTGACGTTATCACCACGCCATCGTTGTAGAGGTCAACAGATTCAATTGAAATATTATTGAAACGGCCGTGACGAAATTCAACTTTGGCCTTCCGCATTTCCTCCAAGGTTTTCGGAAATTCGACAAATTCATATTTCTGAGCGAAGTCGGCAGTAGCGGCAGGCAGATACAACTGTCCCTCTAGGCGGCTCGATAGGAAAAGGGAGGTGACGCGTGTTATCTCGATAGACACCAATTTCACTGTCTCAATTCCTGTTTGTGGTCATTAGCGCCAATTTGATTCCTCTGGCTTTCAACCAGACCCAATTGTCGAACGTTCTGATTTTGGTTGTCAAAAATATTGCGGACCTGCGCAGACATTGGTGAAAGCACCGGATTAAATTTCCGATAGTCGATTGTCTGGGAATTATCACGGCGCGCTGCGTTGAAGCTCTCGTGAATCGTGTCTGGCTGAAGCGCTTTATCGGACATGTCCGCTGTACGCTTCAAGAAATCCGGGTAAGAGACAAACTGGACAAGCAATGCAACGTCCAATCCGCTTGCGATATCAAGAAGCGTCTGCACCGTGACCTTTCCGTATTCTGTATTCTCCAGTCGGGAAATTACGCTTTGCTTCTTTTCTGTACGCTGCGCCATTTCACTTTGTGAAAGGCCAAATTTCCGCCGAAGCGCCTTTATCTGATATGCAACACCGGCCCGAACACGCGTTTGCACATATCCATCGCGATAGTCCTTATCCAAATAACGCTTAAGGGTTTCTGCCAGGGCGATCACAAGTTTTTGCCTTCTTTGGATTTGAATAAATTTCTGTCAGACGTTCCTTGGCTTTTGCCAGAATATTACTAGGTGTGTATTCTTTGTCTTTGTGAAAACCTACGCTCAAAGCCAAATAGCTCTGATTCTTCTGGTCAGCCTTCCCAAAGATTCGCCACTGCTTGTGGTCTCTGCCAAAGAATTTCACTTCATGCAGGCCTTTGTACTCACCTTTTAGTGGCTTAAAATTTGGAGGCGCCCAGATTTCTAGCTGTTCGAGCATTTCAAAAGCGGCATTGTGCGCGCCTCGTGCTTGCGGAGTATCATCATACCATCGCTGCCAAAGGTTTGACGGCCTTCCGTCATCATAGCATCGATATGTCCAATTTGCCATAGCAATTTTGCGATAAATAGTATATCGGACCGCGCCAAAATGATTCCAATTGGCTAATGGAGCATGAATCCAATGATATAGCTATGCATCCGCCTTGCGACAGTCTTTCGATGTGCTCGATCTCATGCGTTGCAGATGTGTGTCGATCAACACGAACTGTCGCTACGCTGTAACGTTAGGGAGTCGACCTCGGGTCAAGCCAGGCCCGGGAATGAGGTAATAGGCGCTCCGCGCCTCACCGAAACGCCCCCAGCGGATCGCTCTGCCCTACCGGCCTTCTCGCTGCCTTGAACTCCGCCGGATCCACCACCGCCTCGCGCAGCATCATCACGCCATAGCGTGTCGCCGCCATCAGATCATCCCGCAGCTTGACCACCTGGCCGTCCTTGCGATGAAAAAGCCGAAACTCCTCGAACCAGTCGGCCAGCGTCGAAAACACCTTGAAGCGGCCGCTCTGCATACGGTCGAGCATTTCCATCAGCCCGGCCTCGACCGAGACCGACCCGTCGGGGAATTGTGCGTGGCGGGTCAGCATGTTCAGCCCGTGCGCGGCATACTGCCGGGCGAGCGCCACGCCCGCCCCTTCCAGCGTTTCGCGACGGCCGTCGCGCGGCCAGGCGAAGGGCAGCCATTCGCCCCAGGGTTTGAGCGTCAGCGTCTGCATCGCCGGCGTCTGCTGCGAGGCCCGCGCTGATTTGGTGACATAGACGACATCGGCCTCCGTATCCCAGGCGAGTTCGACCGCGGCCGACGGATGGTCCCAGCCGAAATCGAGCGCGCCCAGCCTCGGCCAGTAGCGCGGCAGCCGAAACGGCTCGCAGGCGATCAGCGCCTCGGCCACCGGAAAGATACGGCCGGAGCCCAGCACCGGAATGCCGCGCGCGCGGGCCTCGCGTTCATGCGCCGGATAGGCGGCAACGATCGCCGCGCGCTCCTGCGGCGAATAGTGCTCGGCATCGTCGATGGTCATGAAGGTGACGTGACGGGACATGGGGGATACCTGAATCACGTTGCGAGGTGGCGACTGTATGGCATTGTTCGGACGCGGTTTTTCGGATCGGGCGCGACGGCTCTTCCCTTCTCCCCCTGTGGGAGAAGGTGGATCGGCGCGCCGCGCCGAGACGGTTGAGGGGTGTTCCAGCGGAGTGAGGCGTTGGCATTCCCTAAAACACCCCTCATCCGACCTCGCTTCGCGAGGCCACCTTCTCCCCCAGGGGGAGAAGGGAAGAAGGG